>NZ_JVPL01000012.1:0-11121 GCF_001054655.1 Bacillus sp. 220_BSPC | reverse complement strand
CAGGATGGCGATGACAGAGAAGCAGTTGCCCTTATACTGTTTTCCTTAAAGTCCTTCCTTTTAAAATTAAGAACAGTATAAAGAAAACTCTTCGACTGGGAGACGAAGGGGATGTTCATGAATTTGGGGTGTTCACTCGTGAATTCGGACTTTTACTCGTGTATTTCGAGTTTTCACTCATGAATTGGGGTGTTTACTCGTCAATCGATGCTTTTATTCGTGAATTTCGGGCTTTTACTCTGGAATTGGAGTGTTATTCGTGAATTTCGGGCTTTTACTCGTGAATTTCGGGCTTTTACTCGTGAGTTTTGGGCATTTACTCGTGAGTTTTGAGCTTTTACTCGTGAATTTGATGATATTACTCGTGAATTTGTGCGTTTCTCTTAAATTCGCAGCTTTTACTCCGTGAATTTCTTTCATCGAAACAAGCAATACGAGTTCCCTTTATTTGTTTTTCTTTCATATTCCCGTTCGGATAAAAGAAACAAAAAAAGACGGGTTTCCCTGAAAAGGGAATTCCCGTCTTTTGTTAGTTGATTAAAATTATTTTGCAGCGCTGTAACGTTTTGCAACTTCATCCCAGTTTACAACATTCCAGAAAGAATTGATGTATTCAGGACGGCGGTTTTGGTAGTTTAAGTAGTAAGCATGCTCCCAAACGTCCAATCCAAGTAGCGGTGTTTTACCTTCTGATAATGGATTGTCCTGGTTAGGTGTACTTGTTACTTCCAACTCGCCATTGTTGACTGCAAGCCAAGCCCAGCCAGATCCAAAACGAGTAGTAGCCGCTTTAGCGAACTCTTCTTTAAAGCTGTCAAAGCTTCCGAATTTTGAAGTGATGGCATCCGCTAATTCACCAGTTGGTTGTCCGCCGCCGTTAGGTGAAAGGATTTCCCAGAATAAAGTGTGGTTAGCGTGTCCGCCACCATTGTTGCGTACAGCTGTACGAACAGCTTCAGGTACTGCGTCAAGGTTAGCGACGATTTCTTCTACGCTTTTGCTTAGAAGTTCTTGGTTGCCTTCAAGCGCATTGTTCAGGTTTGTCACATATGTGTTGTGATGTTTAGTGTGGTGAATGTTCATTGTTTCTTTGTCGATGTGTGGTTCTAATGCATCATATGCATACGGTAATTGTGGAAGTTCAAAAGCCATAATAAAATTCCTCCCTATGTAAGCTGTTTTTTTGAGGGCTTCAGTTCTCGAAAGATACCTAAAGCTCGCTAGCAATAGAGTATCAAATTTTTGTAACCGTTTCAAACCATATGCCTCAATTTTTCATTTTTCGATTATTTTTCCTATGAGAATACCACGAATATAAAATATCCTATCATCAGAAGCTGAATGATGCCTTTTGTGATTACGCTGCTTATAAAGCCTACAACGGAACCTAGGCCGATTTTGGAAGCAGTGACAGGGTCTTGTTTATGTACCAGGATCTCTGCCAGGAATGCCCCGATGAATGGACCTATCAGAATTCCGACGAATGGAATCACGAATGGCCCGACCAGGAGCCCAATCGTACTGCCCCATATCCCCGCTTTCGTGCCGCCATACTTTTTGACCCCGACCATGTTGGCAATATAATCGGCTGCGAATAAAAGGATGACGAATAAAATTTGGACCGTCCAGAAAAACCAGCCAAAAGGTTCAAAAGAATAAAAAAGTCCATATAACAATATTCCGCCAAAAATGAACAAAACACTTGGGATGATTGGAAAAATCAGACCGACAAATCCCATTATGAACATGAGGGTGATTATTATCCAAAATAGTGTGTCCATATCTCAAAAGCCCCTTTCTCATTTAATTTATAATTTGATTTATCTCTCCATAATTACCTCATTACTGTTGTTTGAAACCAATGAAGCTGAATACAGGTTGTTTTATTTTTCCCATATAGTTAAAATTGGTTAGGAATCTTATAAAGATAGGTGCTGAAAACATTGAACATATTCAAACAACTTTGGGTTAGCATATTTTCCCCTAAAGATATCGCTTCCTTTCAAAACCAAGGTATCGGGAAAACGATTTTATACGTTTTCTTTATAAGTCTCATCGCCTTTCTCCCTTCAGCTTATTATTTCGGTACAATGATAGTTGACGGGATAGATGCCATGCACGAAACAGTATCCGAAGACTTACCGGCATTTGAAATCAAAAATGGCACGTTGACGACTGAAGAAGATGAGCCATTTAGCCTGAATAAAAACGGATATCAAATTTTTGTGGATGGCACGGGAGCCTTGACCCCGGAAAAGGTAGCTGCAGAAGCTGATGAGGCTGTCGCACTTTTGAAGTCTGATCTGGTTTTCGTATCAGGAGGCAATGTGCAATCCTCTCCTTATTCAGTTCTGGAGGGAGATAATCAGGAAATTTCCACTTGGCTTGATTCAGTTGAATCTGTGCTGCCGATCATCATTCCATTGCTTCTACTCATATTATACCTGTTTACTGCTAGCGGAATCTTCATTAAAGTGACAATCATTGCTGCTTTTGGTCTTTTTTTCAAAAATGCTCTTGGCCGTCCACTTTCCTACAGGCATCTTTGGAGAATTAGTGCATACAGCATAACTCTTGCCACCATATTCTTCACCATCATGGATGCTTTTCAAGCAATTGTACCATTCGCTTCCATCATTAGCTGGTTTGTTACATTAATGATGTTATATTTATCCATTAAAGAAACATCAGCCAATAAGATGGGAAATTGAAGTTAAATAAGATCCGGACCCACCTCGGTCCGGATCTTTTTGCTTTTGCACAAAACAGGGCAATCCTTGCCTTTCCCTCATATGACTACAGTCATCATTTTTTATATCTACTTAATTCGACAAAATACTCACCAAGTTATTACTATACTTATGATTGAAATAGTATTTAAGAGGTGATAGACGTGAAGGAGAGTCATATTGATGTACAGTGGTTGTTACTCATATTGGAGGCAAAAAAGAGTGGTCTGACCCAAAAGGAAATTCGCTCCTTTCTCAGCAATCATTCAAATAATAAGGATGTTACTCAACTGAAATAGACAATTTGAATGGCCACTCTCACATTCCATTTGAAAAATCGCCCATTTTCAGGCATATTTTTTGCCCCCTCCAAGTATAGATGAATTAAAGACAAGCTTGGGAGGATGGAAAATTGAAACGGCTACTGCTTTTTATCTCATTCTGTTTCACTTTATTTATTATTTATTTTGATTTGACTACGGGTACCCTGCCGGCTTCCCATCCACCTGCCCCTACTGGCGAACCGGCCGTGCCGGCCAGCCAGCCTGCATCCGCACCATCTGCCGCTTATAAAGAAATCACCATGCAACCTGGGGATACCTTACTCTCCATCGTTGAAAAGGGAAAAGGCGAATCCAATCACCCAATCGAAACGATCATCTCTGACTTTCAAAGTTTGAATGAAGGATTGAAGCCCGAAAATATGCAGATTGGCAAAACTTATAAAATTCCCGTTTATAAATAACTTTCAAATGGGGATTTGTGCCTTCACAAACACACTAAAGGGGATTTCCAAGCACCAAATATATCCTGAAATAGGAAATGTCACTTATTGAAAAAAGATTATGCGTCCTATTTCCTTGTCAAGCGGTATGTACATTGATACAATATTTCAGAGAAACAAATTAAAAATCAAAACTGATTTTTTCCTAAAGGAGAGAATTCCACTTGAGTGAAATCATACATCGCACCAAAACGCGGCCAATTAAAGTCGGAAACTTAACGATTGGCGGCAATAATGAAGTTATCGTACAAAGCATGACAACGACCAAAACACATGATGTTGAAGCAACGGTAGCAGAAATCCTTCGTCTTGAAGAAGCGGGATGTCAAATCGTACGCGTCGCCTGTCCGGATGAAAGGGCAGCTGACGCAATCTCTGAGATAAAAAAACGGATTAACATCCCTCTTGTAGTCGATATTCATTTCGATTACAAGCTTGCTCTGAAGGCAATCGAAGGTGGAGCGGATAAAATCAGGATAAACCCTGGTAATATCGGACGCCGTGAAAAGGTGGAAGCAGTCGTGAAAGCTGCGAAGGCTAAAGGAATACCAATCCGCATCGGCGTCAATGCTGGTTCTCTAGAGAAGAAAATCCTCGAGAAATATGGCTACCCGACTGCTGATGGAATGGTGGAAAGTGCTTTACACCATATCAAGATCCTAGAAGATCTGGATTTTCATGATATTATCGTTTCGATGAAAGCTTCCGATGTTAATTTAGCAATCGAGGCATATGAAAAAGCTTCAAAAGCATTCGATTATCCTTTACATCTTGGAATCACGGAATCAGGTACACTGTTCTCCGGAACCGTAAAAAGCGCTGCCGGACTAGGTGCCATCCTAAGTCAGGGTATCGGAAGCACGATTCGTGTTTCCTTAAGTGCCGATCCCGTCGAAGAGGTGAAGGTGGCAAGGGAGCTTCTAAAAGTATTCGGCCTAGCTTCCAACATGGCCACTTTAATTTCCTGCCCAACTTGCGGTCGAATCGAGATTGATTTGATTTCCATCGCCAATGAAGTTGAAGAGTACATCCAGACGGTTAAAGCACCAATCAAGGTATCAGTGCTTGGTTGTGCGGTAAATGGCCCTGGAGAAGCCCGTGAGGCTGATATCGGCATAGCCGGCGCCCGCGGTGAAGGTTTACTGTTTAGAAAAGGACAAATCGTACGTAAAGTGCCTGAAGAGACGATGGTCGAGGAACTGAAAAAGGAAATTGACAAAATCGCTGAAGAGTACTATGAAAAACAAAGAGCCGAAGCTGCTGCTGCAGCTTTACTAAATAAATAAAACAAAGAATCCCGAATTTTCATTATCGGGATTTTTTGTTTTTTATCATTTGAAAAACCCTTTGATGTAAATGACATCAAAGGGTTTAATGATGCTAAAAGAACGGCGCGATAAATATGCCAACGATGATGGAGACAGCACCTATGCCGATGGCCCAAGTACCCAGGTTCGATCCCCGGCTTCTGGCCACTATTCCTACAATGATACCCACAATCCCTAAAAGGAAAGGCATCATGAATAACGATAAAATGGAGATGATCAATGCTATGACACCAATCGCTTTTCCTCTTGATGCCACTCCCCCTAAACCATTATCCTCTGCAGGCTCATCATTTTTATATGACCTGATTCGCTGAGGCGGTGTTGAAATCTCGGCAGACGTTTCTTCCTGATACCGGTTATCCAAATTGGTTATGGTCCCACGGCTCTCATATCGTCTGTCATCTTCAGGTGTATCTTCATTATAATACCGCTCATGATGCTGATCATCCACAACGGATGGTTCACTGCCCTCTTTTGCCAATTGCATTTCATCGTCAATACTGGAGTATTGATCTTTTTCCATTCGTGCATCCCTCACTTTCGTTTGTGAAGCATTTATAGTGTATGTAAAAATCGCAGGAACCCATCGTGAAAATGGTTTCATGTCTTGGAAATAAATACGGGTTTTTACCAAAGCTATGATGGGATATGTTACACTATTACAAGTATTGAAAATGAGGAGAGATTCATCATGAAAAAACGTTTTGGCATCGATATAGACGGGACTGTCACAAGACCTGATTCCATGGTTCCCTTTTTAAATAAAGCATTTCAACTGAATTTAGCTTATGAAGACATAACGGAATATGACTTATTGCCTTTCGTGAATGTTCCAAAAGAAGATTTCACTAAATGGTTCATCGAGACCGAGCCGCTCATCTATTCCGAATCATTATTGGCTGAGGGTGCGAAAGATGTATTGGAAAAATGGACAGAACAAGCCAACCTTTATTTCATCAGTGCCAGGAGCTCCCGTTTATTGGATGTAACGAAGAATTGGTTCACGAGTAATCAAGTCCTATATGATCATATAGAGCTTGTAGGTTCACATGATAAGATTGCTGCAGCCAAAAAATTCGAAGTCGATCTCTTTTTGGAGGACAAGCACGATAATGCAGTGGCGATTTCAGAAGAGTGTAAAATACCCGTGATTTTATTTAATACCCCTTACAACCAAGATCCCGTGCCTGAAAGGGTGATTCGGGTCAACAATTGGCAAGAAGCCTCTGCCTGGGTGAATCAATGGATGTCAGGGGAACCGGCAACTATAAAATGAGACAAGAAAAAACCATTGACTTGAGGTCAATGGTTTTTATGCTTCCAAAGATACGCTACATGCAGGACAGCGTCCGTAAATTTCAAATTTATGCCCCGAAACATCGTAGTCCTTCAAGCTTTCCTGAAGTTCCTGCATCGGGCACAATTCAATTTCTTTCGTTTTTCCACAGTTCAAACAGATGAAGTGGTGATGGTGGGAAGAATGACCGCATGTAAAACGAAAACGCTTTTCCCCTTCCAACTCGGTCGCTTCAAAGATGCCCAGTTCGACAAATAATGAAAGATTTCTGTAAATCGTATCGAAGCTTAAACCTGGATAATCCTGTTTCATATTCTCCAATACATCTTTGGCCGTTAAATATTTATCGCTGGAAGAGAAAAGCTGAAGCATTTCTTCCCTCTTTCCTGTATGCTTAAAACCTTTATCTTTTAAAAGTTGCATGGCAGTAGTTACGTTCAAAATACATCACCCCATCTATCGATTTTTCCACTTATCAAACAAAATTGACAAGATGAGAATTAGTACAGCTATTATTACAATGGTCCCGCCGGGAGCGAGGTCAAGGTTGTATGATAAGAATAATCCGCCTATGACGGAAACTTCACCGAATAATACCGAATAACCAATCATCTGCTTAAAGCCCTTAGCAAAGCGGAGACTGGCTGCTACCGGGAGCGTCATGAGCGAAGAAACAAGTAATATGCCAATGATTTTCATGGAAGCGGCAATAACCAATGCGACCATGACAATAAAAATAAAATGAATCGCTTTATAAGGGATTCCAGACGCTTTGGCATGCTCTTCATCAAATGATAACAGGAATAATTCTTTATACAATAAAGTGAGCATCAAGGCTACGACTAGCCCCACTGCCAAAATGACGTACAAGTCCGCCCGGCTGACGGCACTGACACTGCCGAATAAATAACCATATAAATCGGTATTGAAACCATCAGCAATGGATATGAAGATGACACTAAGACCCATGCCGCCGGACATAATGATCGGGATTGCAAGCTCTTGGTAATGCTTGTACACCCCTCTTAATTTTTCAATGAATAATGAACCACCTACAGAAAACGCCATTCCAATATAAAGTGGATTCAATCCTGCTAAAGATAGAAAGCTCTTCTGCAGCAATAAACTGAACGCTATACCAGCAAGCGCTACATGACTGAGCGCATCGGAAATCATCGACATCCGCCTTACCACGACAAAAACGCCCACTAATGGCGCAATCGCTCCGATGATGATTCCGGTCAAGAATGCGTTCTGCAAAAATTCAAATTGCAATATCCCCGATATCATTGGGCTATCCTCCAAAACATATTAATGATCATGATTTAAAAATTGGACTCCATGTCCATAAATGGACGAGAGTTCACCTTCATCCAACTCATTATATTCACAGGCATCCCCATGAAAATGAAGCTTTTTATTCAAGCAGGCAACATGTGTGACTTTATCGGTCACAGTACCAACATCATGGGTTACTAAAATCAGGGTTATTCCTAATTTTTTATTCAACATCTCAAGCATTTCATAAAATTGGTGGACGTTTTTTGAATCAACGCCAACAGTGGGCTCATCCAATATCATCAATTCCGGCTCGCTGACCAGTGAACGGGCAATGAATACCCTCTGCTGCTGGCCTCCGGACAATTCCCCGATATTGCGGTTTTGATATTCCAGCATGTCCACTGATTCCAGAGCCTTCTTCACCTTTTGCTTATCCCCTTTGCCAGCGAACTTAAATAAGCCTATTTTTTTGGTCAATCCGCTCTGAACCACCTCAAATACAGTGGCAGGGAATCCAGAGTTGAAGGAATTCGCCTTTTGGGAAACGAACCCGACCTTTTGCCAATCTTTAAAGCGCCGAATGTCTTCACCGAATATTTCAATTTTCCCCTTTTGGAGCTTGAACAGACCAAGCAGCAACTTCAAAAGCGTTGATTTACCGGATCCATTAGGCCCGACGATAGCTAGGAATGCCCCTCTGGGAATTTCAAGCGAAACATGTTCCAGCACCAGATCTTTTGTATATTTGTAAGATATATCTTCAAATTTAACTATGGGGTTTACTACATTATCCAAAGAGATCACCTATTTTTTAAGAATCATTACGATTAACAATCGTTAGTATAAATCAAAGAAGTCCAGATGTAAAGAATCCGGTCCTCCGAACAAGTGCCGATATGCCTTGAATCACAAAAAAATGTTATCTGAACCAATTTCATAATCAAACAAAGTTTCAAGTTCACATACGTCCACTTCCTTCATATGTTTTAACAAAGGAGGAGATCGTTTGAAATTATTTGAAATGATGGTCAATCATAAAATCAACAGTATACGCCCAGATGAATTGCTTTCCCTTGCTAAACAGCATAAGGTTGCACTCACTCAAAAACAAGCACAGGATATTACTGCACTTCTAGCCGGTAAAAATATTAACATTTTTGATATTCGTCAAAGACAGAACGTACTTGGTCAAATTACAAAAGTTGCCGGAGCAAGCACGGCCAGGGAAATAGAATCCCTCTTCAACAACCTTACATCCAATTTTTAAAGATTCCAAGCCTGCTGACGACAGTCTTTATTTGGGCATACTTAATCCAAATGCAAAATGAAAGGACGATTCATCTTCATATCGATGAATCGTCCCTTTCTATTTGTGATTATTGGAATCTGATCTTTTCCAATAAATCTTCTTCAAATTGTTTATTCTTGAACATATCAATTTCGAATTTATATGGGGCCTTTTTGTCTTTTTTGTCTTCCCCTACATAAGGTGTTTCCAGGATTTTAGGAACAGAGCTTAATTGCGGATGGTGGACAATATCATTCAAAGCCTTAAAACCAATATGACCGAAACCAATGTTTTCATGGCGGTCCTTACGCGTGCCGCGTTCGTTTTTGCTGTCGTTTATGTGAAGTACCTTGATGCGGTCAACACCGACCACTTTATCAAATTCATTCAGTACTCCATCGAAATCCTCGATGATATTATATCCGGCATCGTGAGTATGGCAAGTATCGAAGCAAACCGATAATTTTTCATTATGGGTCACACCATCAATGATCATCGCCAGCTCTTCGAAAGACCTGCCACATTCGGAACCCTTACCCGCCATCGTTTCAAGGGCAATCTGAACTTTATCGTCGGCAGTCAGCACTTCATTCAAACCTTCGATGATTCTCTTGATTCCCAGTTCACTTCCAGCACCAACATGCGCACCTGGATGAAGTACGATCTGCCTTGCGCCAATCGCTTCGGTCCGATCGATTTCGCTGCGTAAGAAGTTGACTCCAAGTTCGTATGTGGCTGGATTCGTGGTATTTCCTATATTAATGATATACGGAGCATGGACGACGATATCACTGATTCCATTTTCCTCCATATGCAATCTTCCGGCTTCGATATTTAAATCCTCGATTTTTTTACGTCTTGTGTTTTGAGGGGCCCCTGTATAGATCATGAATGTGTTGGAGCCATACGAAGCCGCTTCCTGACTCGCAGCAAGAAGCATACCTTTCCCGCTCATTGAAACATGCGATCCAATCTTCAGCATCTGATTTCTCCCCTATTTCTTTCTCTGTATACGACGTTCGCGTTTTTTAAAGTTTTCCACATCTCGTTGAATTTTCTTCTTGTATCCTGGCTTGACTTTAGCTGGCTTCTTAATGTGCCTGCTCGCTTTAACATCGATATCAGATTTTTGTTTTTTACGGTTTTTCCGTTTATTACGCTCGTCGATATCAACCCAATCACCGTTTTGGATATCGGCATCACGGAACTCGATGCCCATTTTTTCAAGGCGGTTCAATGCATCTTCATCGGAAGTATCGTAAATGGTAGTGGCAATGCCTGAATATCCTGCACGAGCCGTCCTTCCCGTCCTATGGATATAAAAATCCAAATCTGAAGGCAATTCATAGTTAATGATATGACTTACACCTTCAATATCGATTCCACGGGAAGCCAGATCAGTCGCAACGATGAATTGATACTCCAAATCATTGATTTGCTTCATCATTTTTTTACGCTCACGAGGCGTTAAATCCCCATGAATACGGCCGACATTCAACCCTTTTTCGATCAAGGAATTAGCCACATGGTCCGCCATTTTCTTTGTGTTCGTGAAAATGATCGCCAAATATGGATTATAACGAACGATGATGTCATGAAGTAACTGCTCTTTGTTCCGGTGGCGAAGCGGTACGAGAACATGTTCGATTTTCGAAGCGGTCGCCTGTTTGGGATTCACCTGTACATACTTTGGATTCTCCATATATTTATTCAAAAACGGCTTCAATTTTTCTGGGATGGTTGCCGAAAAGACAAGCATTTGAATTTTTTCAGCCATACGTGATGCAAATAAATCGACATCTTCTATGAATCCCATGTCTAGCATAAGATCCGCTTCATCGACCACAAGCATTTTTGCTGTATACACCTGTAATGCCTGGGCTTCAACCAAGTCCTTGATCCGGCCCGGCGTACCAATTACCAATTGCGGCTGTGTCTTCAATTTATCGATCATTCGCTGTTTATCAGTACCACCGATATAACAACGGACTTGAATCTGCTCATCCTCAGGGAAATGGTCAGCAATTTTCAAAGCTTCTTTGTAGATTTGGTTCGCTAACTCACGGGTTGGTGCGGAAATAATCGCTTGAACCTCATTTTTACCAGCATCAAGCCTGTTCATGATCGGCAGCAAATAGGAATGTGTCTTTCCTGTACCTGTCTGCGACTGTCCAATTAAGCTACTTCCCTTTAAAAGCGACGGAAGCACGCGCTCTTGAATTTCCGTCGGCTTATCGAACCCTAAAGTACGAACCGCATCTAGAATGTAGCTTTTCAAATTAAATCGTTCAAATTGATTTTGTTTCATCAAAAAACCCCTTTATCCTGTCAGTCATAAGACATGTCCTGTTATTATAATAAATTTTACACAAAAAGCGCAAGCGCCTGGGTTGCTCGTGAAGAAAATAGGGATT
>NZ_JVPL01000121.1:0-207 GCF_001054655.1 Bacillus sp. 220_BSPC | reverse complement strand
GTGTTACCGCCGTGAAAGGGCGGTGTCTTAACCGCTTGACCAACGGGCCGAACTGTTTTTTTTGTTCATAGATAGATCGGGAAGCTCCCAAGCGGATTCGAACCGCTGACCTCTTCCTTACCATGGAAGTGCTCTACCTACTGAGCTATGGAAGCATATGGCTCCGCAGGTAGGACTCGAACCTACGACCGTTCGGTTAACAGCCGA
>NZ_JVPL01000120.1:0-79235 GCF_001054655.1 Bacillus sp. 220_BSPC | reverse complement strand
GGGGCGCAATTCCCCACCGGCGGTGATGAAGGGATTTCTACTTCTAAGCCCGCGAGCCTTACAAGGCAGGATTTGGTGTGATTCCAAAGCCGACAGTATAGTCTGGATGGGAGAAGATGGAGGTTCCTTAGTGCGTTTCAACAGTTATTTGCTGAACGTTTGTTTGATGTAACCTTTAATTTATCCCTTTAATTCCATTGGAATTAAAGGTTTTTTATTGAACATCAACATATTTTGGAATCCTAACCTCTTTTTCAGGTAGATCGGAAAAGAAGGAGAGAGAACTATGAAAAAGAACAAAGTGAAAAAAATGGTCTCACTTGCCATGATGGGAAGCATATCGTATTTATTGATGCTTTTAAATTTCCCGTTTCCAGGATTCCCGCCTTTTCTCAATGTTGATTTTAGCGACATACCAGCACTGATGGCGGCATTGATTTTCGGTCCGATGGCTGGAATTCTAGTCGAGTTCATTAAAAACCTATTGGATTTAGTCATGACAGGGACCTTGACTGCTGTGCCTGTGGGGCATATCGCTAACTTTATAGCCGGAATACTGTTTGTCTTGCCGACTTATTATGTATTTCAGAAAATCAATTCAAAAAAAGGAATGACGTTCGCCTTACTTGCGGGAACAGTTTCCATGGCAGTATTCATGAGCGTATTAAACTATTTTGTCTTTTTACCGGCTTATACCTTCTTTATGGGATGGGATGCCATGTCGGCGCCCGAGTCAAGAAAGTTCGTTACCACGGCAATCTTGCCTTTCAACGTGATTAAAGGCGTACTCATCACATCTGTATTCATGTTGCTGTTCATTAAATTACAGACATGGATCAATAAGCAAACATTATATAAAAATGCTTAATGGCATTGACGATAGATATGAAAAAACAACCGGATATCCATATCCGGTTGTTTTTTTATGCCTGTTTTTTGGTATGTGCATTGGCCAAAAGAAAAAGCCATTCTCGATTGAAAATGGCTTGTATCTTTATTCGAATTTTAGTGCATCTCCGTCAAATGCCTCGTCAGCAACTTTGATGGAATCCGTTGGGCATCCTTCAAATGCATCCATCATGTCGTCTATAAGTACATCTGGAATTTCAACGATACCCTCGTTATCGTCAAGGGTAACAAATGCAATCCCTTCGTCATCATAATCATATATATCTGGTGCCGCTGCTCCGCAAGCTCCACAAGCTATGCATGTTTCTTTATCCACAATAGTAAATTTAGCCATGAATATAACCCCTCCTAAGTTGATTAACAACTGATAATCTTTTTATTTCAGATTATTATCTCTTTCTTATTGTAAGACCGAATGCCAAACTTTTCAATAGAAATTGTATTGATAATAACTATCATGTAGCTGAATGTCAACGAAAAACATCGAAATAATTAACTTGGTCCTTTCCATGTTTCGTCATTTAGTCACATAATTTCCGTTGTATTCATCAATAATAACGGCGGTTTTTGCAGATTTTTGTTACAATGGGTTTATTGGTTAAATGAAACAAGGATGTGAGTCCCATGAATAATTATCTACAGGCCATCATTCTATATGCGATAAAAAAATTTCAAGGTGAGCGCTCCATTTATGCTATATACCATATGCTGCAGGGTAAGAAATCGTCACAAACGATCCAAGATGCCCACTTATTCGGGTTAACGGATATTTTTGGGACAATACCTCGATTTACCCGTCAGCAATTAAATCAAAACATTGAACATTCGGTTAAGCATGACTTGATCAATTTAACGGATAAACCAGATGCATATGAAATTAGTTTGCAAGGTGAACGAATGTTGGACGATTACTTTAAAAATAATCCTTTTCCGGAGTATTTAAATGGTTGGAAGTATCACAATATCACCCCTGTTTTTTGGGGAAGGTTAAACTTACTCATTCAAACCATATCCCATATTGTCCACAATGAAAGACGTTTTTATCCGATACAACGAAATCCCAAAATCCAATTCTTCGTAAAGGAATTTTTACATGCCAATCGTCAGGATCGAGCGTTGATTGCCCAACATCTATATGATGAACTGGTATCCCTTTTAGAAAATCAAAGTGATATGAAACGAGACATTTTCATTTTGAAATTGACCGGGATAAACAGGATTGGACTAACGTTTGAACAGATTGCAAAAAGGAAAAATGCGGAAGAAGAGTATGTTCGCTATACATTCCTTGACTCATTGCATCAAATGCTTGCAGAAATGGAAACGGGTAGTGATTACCCTCTCTTATCCTCATTAACCAATGATTGGAAAAGAAGTGGTAATCCTCATTTGACACAATCTACAAAGACTACTTTACGATACATCCAGGAAGGGAAAAACCTCGGTGAAATAGCTGAAATCCGCAGATTGAAAGTCAACACCATCGAAGATCACCTCGTAGAAATTGTTTTATCGGAAAAAGATTTTCCGATTTCCGATTATGTGAAAATCGAGGATGAGAGGGAAATTGCTGAAGCGATTAAGCAACTTGGTACCAAAAAGCTTAAAGCTATCAAGCAGATGGTCGATAATAAACAAATAAGCTTTTTCCAAATAAGACTTGTACTTGCGAAAATAGGTGAGAGATGATGAACATGGAACGGGTCCTCAAAGAAAAATTCGGTTTTGATGAATTTCGTCCCGGACAGAAGGAAGTGGTTGAATCATTGATGTCCGGCCGTCATACATTAGCGATGCTCCCAACCGGGTCAGGTAAATCATTATGTTATCAGCTGCCGGCTTATCTGGTAAATAAGACTGTCATAATTGTCTCCCCGTTATTATCTTTAATGCAGGATCAAGCGGATCAGCTGAAGATGAGCGGCGAAAAAAGTGTATTGACCCTCAACTCTTTTTTGACGCTTAATCAAAAAAGGAAAGCTTTCGATAGGTTACATAGTTATCGTTTTATCTTTTTATCTCCTGAAATGCTGAGCATCGATGGTGTGATAAAATCCTTGAAATCCATAGAAATAGGCTTGTTCGTCATAGACGAAGCTCACTGCATTTCACAATGGGGGTACGATTTCCGTCCGGATTATTTGAATTTAGGAGAAGTGAGGCGTGAACTGAATAATCCGTTGACGCTTGCCCTGACGGCAACTGCAACCGATGAGGTCCGGAGGGACATCGTTGTTAAACTTAACATTGGGCAGGCCGAGGAAATGGTCTCATCCGTTGATCGTGAAAATATTGCCATTATTATCGAGCGAATGTTCAGCTATGATGAGAAGCTAGCCCGTGTGCTGGAGCTTGTCAGGAAATTTAACGGAAGCGGAATTATTTATTTTTCCTCTAAAAAAGTGGCGGAATCAGTCGCTGGTTTTTTACAGGATAACGGGATCGATAGTGTCAATTATTATCACGGTGGAATGGAGCAGGAACAAAGGATGCTCATTCAGCAGCAATTCATTTCCGGCCAGTTGAAAATCATATGCGCAACAAGCGCTTTTGGAATGGGTGTGAATAAATCGGATGTCAGATATGTTATCCATTTTCATATCCCGTCCACGATGGAAGCATATCTTCAGGAGATTGGCAGGGCGGGGCGAGACCGGAAACAAAGTGTGGCTGTCTTATTATATAGCGAAGGGGATGAAGGGCTTCCCCTTCATTTGATGGAGCAACAGTTGCCTACGGATTCGCAAATCGATGGTGTATGTTCTTTCCTTAATGAATCACAAAAGAATCTGGCGAATTTGACCCCCTCAGAAAAAGAGCAGCTGTCGCTATCCTTTTCGTTGAACGAAATCCAGCTCCGTTTTTTTACCCAGTTTATTATGGGCAATAACCAGGATCAAGTGGCAGAGATGAAAGAGTATTGTCAAAAGAGGAAAACCAGTAATCAAGAAAAGCTGCATAAATTCCTTCACTGGATATATGCACAGGAATGTCGCCGTTCAGGGATACTGGACTATTTTGGAGAAAAGCATCGGGAAGCGAACCCCATCTGCTGTGATATCTGTGGGATGGATGCCGAAAAAATGGCTGATGTATGGCCGGAAGTAAAGGTGGATCCGGCCAATTCCTTTTCCACTTGGAAAAAGGAATTGGCTTATATCTTACTAAAGAAGGAAAATGGCAATGAAAAATAAGCAAGCTGAATTAATTAAACAACTTACAGATAAACAGTTGCTATATAATTTGTTTCTTACACAAATTATTCTCTTAACGTTAGCCGTCTTTTTAGGTATTATTTTATTTAAAGACCGTTCTGCTTTTTTCGACTTATTTATCTTTGGGGACCTGAACATTTTGCTGATTGGTGTTCCTGCTGGAGTCATTGTCGTGTTAATTGACATATTGCTTATGAAAGTGACACCATCTTCCTATCAGGATGATGGAGGTATTAACGAACGCATTTTCAGTAATTTGTCATACCCGATGATATTTGTTATAGCTTTAATGGTAGCGATAAGTGAAGAAATATTATTCCGTGGAGTTCTGCAAACACATTTTGGTTTGCTTCTTACGAGCCTCATTTTTGCAGCCGTTCATTATCGTTACCTTTTTAATTGGTTTTTATTTTTAAATGTATTGGTTTTGAGCTTCTTTATCGGGTTTCTATTTGAAATGACTAATAATATCATCGTGACGATTACGGCCCACTTTTTGATTGACTTTATCCTTGGTATTTTAATCAGGAACAAAAAGCAAAGAGGGTTTAGCAAGAAAGGGGGTGACTTGAATGAGCCGGGTGCAAAAGAATGAAAAAGAAAATGATCAGGCTGGTGAACTTCGTTCGCGAATTGAACGCCAGAAGGCTAAGTCATCATTGCCCAAACGGAGCAAAGTCCACCAGAATAAAAAGAAAAAAAGTAAAGTGAAGATTAAACTTCCAATGATACAATTATTAGCGTTATTTTTCATTTTGCTTCCAATTGGATTTTACAGCCTTTATACATATTTTCAGGATAGGCCTTTACCTGTTACTAAAAGTGACCAAGTCGTCTTAAAAGAGGAAGATATAGAATCGATTCCAACCACAGCAACGGCAGAGGACTTAAAGGAAAAAGAGTCGGCAAAGGCTGAAGCGGAGAAAGAAAAAGAAGAAGCTGAGGCTAAAGCCAAAGCGCAGCAGGAAGCTAAGGAAAAAGCCAAGGCACAGCAAGAAGCTGAGGAAAAAGCCAAGGCACAGCAAGAAGCTGAGGCTAAAGCCAAAGCGCAGCAGGAAGCTGAGGAAAAGGCCAAAGCGAAGCAAGAAGCTGAGGAAAAGGCAAAGAAAGAAGCAGCAGAAAAGAAAAATGTACAAGCCGCTAAATCGGATAAAGAGGAATACAAAGTTGTCTTACATACTGTTCAAGGTGAAGAAACATTATTTCGCATTTCCATGAATTATTACAAATCACAGGAAGGGATTGCTCTGATCAGGGAGTGGAATGGGCTGAATGGCAATGAAATTTCCAGGGGGCAGGTTTTGAAAATTCCGATCAAGAAATAATGATGGCACCTTTAGAAAAAATCAAGTTTTTAAATCCTACTATTTCAAAACGAAAAAGACTTTAGGCAACAGGAGTTCTACCTTAATGTTAAAACAAAGTTGATTGGAGCGGGTGTTCGAGAATCCTGCGGGAAAAGCGCGTCCAAGGGAGATCCCGCAGGCGCAGTGGCGCCGAGGGCGGACCGCCCGCGGAAAGCGAGTGCCTGAAGTGAAAATCAACATTCAAATTTTAAAAACCTAAAAAGCTGGAGACAAACTCAATTATTATTGAGTTTGTCTCCAGTCTGACCCTGTCTTTATAGGCAGGGTATTTTTAATATTGTTCAACTTGGTTAAGTATGAAGGCAATCGTGTCAGGTACATTATCATTTTTTCCTCTACTCTTTCATATCATGATTTGAAAGAGCAGAGGAGGAAATGCGATGGAATCGACAATCATTTTACTGGATGAGAAAACGGATCAAGCAACAAAACAAATGCTGCAAAATGTCGTGGATCGGAAGAAAAAATTCGAGGCACTTAAAAAGAAGCATCTTCAAAGCTTATGGGCAACCATGATCGTTGCTGTCCTTTTTATGATTTATCTTTATTTTTATATTGTTGTACCTTATTCCTATTCCTTTTTCAGCATGTTTAGTGTTTTCGTCGACCATTTTAGCCATTTCCTTTTTTTGGCGGCAGCGATTGGTCTATATGGATATATGGTTTTAATTAAAAAAAAGCTAGATAAAGCTGAAAAGGAGTTTCAACTTTTACGCTGTGAAATCATTAATAAAAGTAAGCAATTGTGGGAAAAAGAGGAAGAATGGAAAAATCGCCATAAGGTTTTTGAAATGATGAAGAAGAATTATGATATTAACTTATATCATGAAAATAAATGATGGTCGCGTTAAATCATATTTAATTGCGGGTAATACCGTTTTATGGTTATATGAAAGTACGTTTGGATAAGGATGGAAAGAAGGTTTAACGAAGATGTTATGGTTATCTGGATTATTTTTAATCATCATCCTGCTGTCATTTGCCATGATCTTTTACATGTGGCGTACGGCTATGCAAGATAGGGTGGTTTCTCAAAACCTATATTTTAAAGACTTTCCTGAAGGCTTTGGCGATGTGCGGATTTTTTTTATATCCGATCTTCATCGGCGGATCATTGCGGATAAATTGATTGAGGAAACACGTGACAAGGCAGATTTGGTGATAATCGGCGGTGACATTAGGGAAAGCGGGGTTCCCTTAGAACGTGTGGAAAAAAATATTTTGAAACTAAAAGAACTTGGTCCCCTTTATTTTGTTTGGGGTAATAATGATTATGAAGGGGACTACCATGAACTGGATGCGACTCTTTTGAAACATGGGGTGAAGATCCTTGATAATACAGCTGTTTCTTTTGAGTCTCAGAATGGCAGCAAAATCGCTCTTCTGGGCATTGATGATATATCGGAAGAACGTGATAGGCTTGACCTTGCCCTGTCGGATTGCGGGAATGAAGATTTCCGGATTTTGGTGAGCCATAATCCATTGGTCAAGAAACAGTTGACTCCGGAACACCATATTAGTCTTGTCCTGTCAGGTCACACCCATGGCGGGCAGATTCGCATATTCGGATTCGGGCCCTATCAGATCGGAAGTGTTAAAAAAGAGGGGGAATGTATATATATGACGAGTAATGGCTATGGGACAAGCGCAGTGCCTTTAAGGCTTGAAGCTAAGCCTGAAACGCACCTCTTCACCCTGAAAAGGGGGACAGACACTGAAATAGGCGAAGCTGTGGAAAAAACCTATTAGGCTGCTTTTAAGCGAGCATACCGGGATTTTACAGACCTTGAAAAATCCACTATAATTTCATCAAATGATCGTACAGTTATTGGAGGCCTTGTAAAACCATGCAAGAAGGTAAATATAATATAAAGGCAGTTTCAAAACTGCTGGACATTCAGTCGGGAACCCTTAGGGCTTGGGAAAGGCGCTATAAATTTATCGAACCTATCAGGAATGAATCGGGGCACCGGCTGTATACTGAAAAACACCTGCAAATCCTTAAGTGGCTCATTACTAAAACAAAGCAAGGTTTTACAATAAGCCAAGCCGTTTCTCTTCTCGAAAGTACTGGCACCCTAGCGCCTGGAGTTCCTGAAACGAACCGTAAGGATGAACAAGCGATTAAGTTATCGGATGAATTAATCGAAGCTCTATTGAATTTCAATGAAAATAAAGCCCATATGATGATAAGCCAAGCATTCAGTATGTATACAATCGAACAAACCATAGTGGATGTACTCGGTTCAATATTGGTTCAGATTGGGGATAAGTGGGAAAGGGGAGAAATTACTTCCGCTCATGAACACTTTGCGTCGAACATAATAAAATCCAGGATCAGTTCGGTTATGCATACAATTCCGACTAATGGTTTTCTTCCGAAAGCCCTTACCGTTTGTGCTCCCGGTGAAAAACATGAATTTGGACTATTGATCTTCACCATTTTTTTGAAGCGGAAAGGGTATGAAACCATTTATTTAGGAGAATCCATTGCAGATAAGGACCTTTTCACCGTTTTAAACATCATTAAGCCCTCTTACCTATTCATGTCATGTTCACTGAAAGAGAATCTTGCTGGAACATTCAAGCTGGTCGAATCTTTATTAAAGGATTTTCCGGATTTGAAGGTGGGTCTTGGCGGTGCAGCTTTGAGCCTTATTTCTGAAGAAGACCGAACTGCCTTCAGCGGAGTCTTAATGGGGGACACGCAATCGAAATGGGAGGAGTGGCTGAAAGGTTAGCGACGGGCGTCTTAGGAGAAATAATGGATATGCACCCTGCGACCAAGGCTTCATATGATGTATGAAGATGGTAACCAGGGGGCATTTTTTTATGAAGCTGGAACGATTAACTAATAATAAAATCAAGATTTTTTTGACCCTTGATGATTTAATTGATAGAGGCATAACGAAAGAAGATATTTTAGGTAATTCCTTAAAGGTTCACAAGCTATTTCAGGATATGGTCGAAGAAGCGTGCGAAGAACTCAGCTTTAAAATGAGTGGCTCCATTGCAATCGAAATTTTCTCCTTGCCCGCGCAAGGGTTGATAATCATCGTGACAAAGGACGAAGAGGAACTATTGGCAGACGAAGAGGAATTCTTGGATTTACAGGTGAAAATTGATGACTTCCCCCATATTCTTTATGTTTTCGATGACTTTGAAGATATCGTCCAATTATCTCATAGATTATCTTTTCAAGGTTTGCTTAAAAGTACCCTTTATCATTTTGAGGGTAGATACTATTTACTTATCGAAAATGTTAAAGACACGACATATGACACGGTCATATCTCTAGCGGCTGAGTATGGCCATGCATCTACATTGACACTCAGCCGCATCAATGAATATGGAACATGTATAATCGAAAATGAAGCGATACATGTTTTGCTCACACATTTTAGCTGACGTAAGACAAATGAGACAAGGCAGCCGCATTACGGTGAAAAAATGTGGTTTGCCTTTTTTTGTGTCAACTTTCGGCCGAACAAGATATACGGTAAAAGAGTAAGAAAGCAGTTGATATGATAACGTTTTCATTTTTAGAATATTTCCAACTTTTAATTTCCCATTTTTACTCTTGCATAAATGTAACGAAGGTGTATACTAGCACATGAAGAGGACTATTTGTACATTATAATTTTATATACGGATGAGATTTTCTAGGAGGTACTTTTAATGGAATCGGCAAAAGGCAATAGCCATGTAAATGAAGAAGAAAAACACGACGTACTGAGGTCAACCCAAACTGTAATACATAAAGCTTTGGATAAGCTGGGTTACCCGGAGGAAGTTTTTGAGCTGTTGAAGGAACCTTTGCGTTTATTGACGGTAAAGATACCGGTACGCATGGATGATGGATCGGTTAAAATTTTCACGGGTTACCGTGCACAGCATAACGATGCTGTTGGGCCTACAAAAGGCGGTATCCGTTTTCACCCTAATGTAACGGAACGTGAAGTGAAGGCATTATCCATTTGGATGAGTTTGAAATGCGGCATCGTAGATTTGCCATACGGCGGGGGTAAAGGCGGTATCGTTTGTGATCCTCGTAATATGTCATTCCGTGAGCTTGAAAGACTGAGCCGGGGCTACGTTCGCGCAATTAGCCAAATCGTGGGGCCGACTAAAGATATCCCGGCACCTGATGTGTTTACAAATTCTCAAATCATGGCTTGGATGATGGATGAATACAGCCGTATGGATGAATTCAACTCGCCAGGATTCATTACGGGTAAACCGCTAGTGCTTGGTGGTTCTCATGGCCGTGAATCAGCCACTGCTAAGGGTGTAACGATCTGTATCAATGAAGCTGCCAAGAAACGCGGCATCGATATTAAAGGGGCACGGGTCGTCATTCAAGGTTTCGGTAACGCAGGTAGTTTCTTAGCTAAGTTCATGCATGACGCAGGAGCTAAAGTCATTGGTATTTCAGATGCATACGGTGCACTCCATGACCCTGAGGGATTGGATATCGATTATCTTCTCGATCGGAGAGATAGTTTCGGAACCGTAACGAAATTGTTTAAAAGCACAATTTCAAATAAAGAACTGCTTGAATTGGAATGTGATATTTTAGTTCCGGCTGCAATCGAAAACCAAATCACTGAAGAAAATGCTGCGGATATCAAAGCATCGATCGTTGTCGAGGCAGCTAACGGACCTACAACAATTGAAGCGACACAAATCCTGACGGATCGCGGAATCCTTCTTGTTCCTGATGTGCTTGCTTCTGCTGGCGGTGTAACGGTTTCTTACTTCGAATGGGTACAAAATAATCAAGGGTATTACTGGTCTGAAGAAGAAGTGGACGAAAAGCTGGAAAAAATCCTTGTAAAATCTTTTAATAACATTTATGAACTTGCTCAATCAAGACGCGTTGATATGCGCCTAGCGGCTTATATGATCGGCGTAAGAAAAATGGCTGAAGCTTCCCGCTTCCGTGGTTGGATCTAAAAGGATTCAAATCAGTATTAATATATAGTTAACATCATGTTCATTGCTTTATCATTGAAATGAATTGTAAAAACTCCTATCATGTATTGATAGGAGTTTTTATTTTTAGACGAACGTATCACACATAGTGGATGGAAAGGCAGTGGAGAATAAAGATGAATGTTGAAGAAGTCATTATCATAGGTGGGGGCCCGTGTGGATTGGCTGCTGCGATCGCTCTTAAAGAAGTGGGAATACAGTCCCTGATCATTGAAAAAGGAAATGTGGTTGATTCCATTTACCGTTATCCGACACATCAAACATTTTTCAGTTCGAGTGAAAAACTGGAAATTGGAGATGTCGCTTTTATAATCGAAAACCGTAAACCGGTCCGCAATCAGGCGCTAGCCTATTATAGGGAGGTAGTCAGAAGGAAAGAATTGCGGGTCAATACATTCGAAAAAGTGGAAAAAGTGGAAAAAAGAGAAGATGGCCAGTTTTTGGTCAAGACATCGAAAGGGGACTATACAGCTCTGCATGTGATCATATCGACCGGATACTATGATCATCCTAACTATATGTGCATACCGGGCGAACAGCTCCCTAAAGTGTTTCATTACTTCAAGGAGGGCCATCCCTACTATAATTGTGATGTTACAGTCATCGGTGGCAAAAACTCAAGTGTGGATGCAGCTTTGGAATTGGTCAAATCAGGAGCAAGGGTTTCAGTCCTTTATAGAGGATCGGATTACTCTCCAAGTATCAAACCTTGGATTCTTCCGGAATTCGAATCATTAGTCCGCAATGGAACGATCAAGATGGAATTTAATGCGAATGTCGACAGGATAACGGAAGACAGCGTGATTTATCATGTAGGTGATGAGGAAAAAGTCATTAAAAATGATTTTGTATTTGCAATGACTGGTTACCATCCTGACCATTCCTTTTTAGCTGCAATGGGCATTACTATTGATAAGGAGACCGGAAGGCCTGCATATAACGAGGAAACGATGGAAACGAACGTTAAAGGTCTTTATATTGCAGGAGTTCTGGCAGCCGGAAATAATGCGAACGAAATCTTCATCGAGAACGGCAGGTTTCATGGTGGATTGATTGCCTATCATTTGGCCGTTAAAGAAAAGTGAATGATATAAATGAGGAGCTGTGACCGTATGGAAAAAATATCATTAATAACGACTGGTGGGACTATTGCCAGTAAAGAAACTGCGAATGGGATGTTGGCCTCTGGTGCATTGACTGGCCATGAGTTGGCATCTCTTTGCGAATTGCCCAGCGATATCGAGGTTAAAGTGGTTGATCTTTTCCAGATTTCAAGCATGTCCATGTCCTTTGAGAAAATGCAGCAGCTTCAATCAGCCATACAAAAGGAATTGGAGGATCCTGAAGTTACGGGAATCGTCGTGACACACGGTACGGATACACTTGAAGAAACGGCATATTTCCTTGATATCACGAGTAAAGATCAACGTCCAATCGTATTAACCGGTTCCCAACGTTCTCCCCAAGAAGTGGGCACCGATGTATATTCCAATCTAAGGAATTCGATATTATGCGCTGCGAGTGATCTTATTAGGGATGTTGGGGTAGTGGTCGTTTTTAATGAGCGGATCTATTCAGCAAAGTATGTCAAAAAAGTACATGCTTCCAATTTACAGGGATTCGAATCTTTTGGCTATGGATATTTGGGGATAATTGATAATGATGTCGTGAGCATCTATCAGAAACCTTTACATAGGGAGTGTTATGATATTCAGAATCGCATCCCAAGGGTGGATATCATCAAGTGCCATACAGGAGCTGACGGCCTCTTTATTGATGCTGCGGTTGCAAACGGTGCGAAAGGCATCGTGCTCGAGGGTGTAGGAAGGGGACAAGTCACCCCTGTAATGGTAACCTCCATACAAGCTGCAATCGATAAAGGAATAACGATCATCATGACTACAAGTGCAGAAGAAGGAAAAGTGTACCCTGCTTATGATTATGAAGGCAGCGCATTTGATCTAAAACAACGCGGTGTGATTTTAGGCGCTGATTATGACAGCAAGAAGGCACGAATCAAGTTAGCTGTCATGCTGGCAAGCGAAAACCCTATAGATGAGACCTTCTTTAAGTACTGAAGGATTAAATAAAATATGGAAGAGTTGATTCTTGGATTCAGTTTTTCTTCATTCCATGGTACGATTAAGGAAACGAAGATGAAAAGAGGGTCAGCTAATGCTGGTCATGTTGTCAGCGGCCATTGCGCCAGGATTGGCGCTACTGAGCTATTTCTATTTGAAAGATCAATATGAGACCGAACCGATATCGGTTGTGGTCAAAACATTTATATTCGGTGTTTTTCTTGTATTTCCGATTATGTTCATACAGTATGTGCTCGAAACCGAACATATCTTGAATACGGATTTAGCAAATGCTTTTTTATGGGCTGCACTGCTTGAGGAATTCTTCAAGTGGTTCATACTCATTTACGTTATTTATCAGCATGTGGCATTCGATGAGCCTTATGATGGGATTGTTTACGGAGCTGCAGTCTCCCTTGGATTCGCCACAATGGAGAATATTTTGTACCTGCTGGCCAACGGGGTGGAACACGCTTTTCTCAGGGCCGTTCTCCCTGTATCCAGTCACGCTTTGTTCGGTGTGATCATGGGATATTATTTGGGCAAGGCGAAATTTTCGGCTTCGAATAATAGGGTCTATTTATTATTGGCATTGATCATACCAATTTCGTTACATGGGGTTTACGATTATATTTTGGTTTCCCAAAAATTTTGGGTGTACTTAATTATGCCATTCATGATTTATCTATGGTGGTTAGGCATGAAAAAAGTAAAGAAAGCACGTTTGTTGTCTGACTTTCACGCAGAAAAACTTTCACAGAATCATTACCTTAGCAAATGACGAATACTATCAAAAAACGGAGTGCTGGCATATTTTGCCCGCTCCGTTTTTTTTATGTTTGGAATAAAAAAGCCAGTAAAGAAGAAAATAGAATTACATTAATTCAAGAAAAAGAGGAGTGTTTTTGATGAAAGGGATTTCGTCAAAATGGAAATGGCTTTTGCTGTTTTCGTGTATAACTATATGTTTCGGAATTTACCCGGAAACAAGAACAAATGCCTTTTCGAGCCAAGTCATTCAAAAAGGTGCGGTTGGAAATGATGTAATTGAACTGCAGGCACGCCTGCAAAACATCGGTTACTATAAGGGAAAGATTGATGGAGCCTATGGATGGGGCACTTATTGGGCACTTCGAAACTTTCAACAAGATTTCGGGCTTCCAATCGATGGTTTAGCAGGGACTACAACAAAACAGAAGTTGGCGAATGCGTCTAATTTCAATAAAGCATGGGTCCATGAGCAAATCAATAAAGGAAACGAGTTCACCTATTATGGGGGAGTCCCCATTGAAAAACAGGTAAAAGCGAAAGGAACTGGAACTGGAGGGACCGCTACCGGAAAGGCCCCTTCCAAACCAACGACATCTGCCAATCTTCCAGGGGGGTATTCTCAAAACGATATACAGCTGATGGCCAATGCCGTTTATGGAGAGGCGCGAGGGGAGCCATATACTGGTCAGGTTGCCGTTGCAGCAGTAATCCTGAATAGGGTGGAAAGTGCTGCATTTCCTAATACCATTTCGGGAGTGATTTTTGAACCTGGGGCGTTTACGGCTGTTGCGGATGGACAGATTTGGCTTACACCGAACGAAAGGGCGAAAGAAGCCGTGGTGGATGCTATCAATGGGTGGGACCCAACTGGTAATGCAGAATATTACTTTAATCCCGATACGGCTACAAGCAAATGGATCTGGTCAAGGGAACAAATTAAAAGAATCGGAAAACATATCTTTTGTAAGTAAAGAGGTGAAGGGAAATGATCAGGAATATAGTGATTGCCCTGCTTGTTGTAGTTGTTGCGGGAACTGCATTCTGGGGTTATCAAGAACATAAGGAAAAAAATGCTGTATTAATCAACGCGGAAAATACGTATCAGCGAGCCTTTCATGATTTAAGCTATCAAGTGGATTTATTGCACGATAAGGTCGGCAGTACTTTGGCCATGAATTCACGTTATTCATTAAGTCCGGCGTTAACAGATGTTTGGCGTATCACTTCCGAAGCCCAAAGTGATGTCGGGCAGTTGCCATTGACCTTGCTTCCTTTTAACAAGACAGAGGAATTTTTATCAAAAATTGCGGACTTCAGTTATAAAACAGCGGTACGGGACCTTGAAAAAGAACCATTGAATGATAAGGAATATGCGACACTGCAATCCTTGTACACACAGGCAGGAGACATCCAGGGAGAGTTAAGGAAAGTGCAGTATCTAGTCCTTAAAAACAATTTAAGATGGATGGATGTCGAAATGGCTCTTGCATCAGGGAAAGAAAATTCGGATAACACGATCATTGACGGATTAAAGACGGTAGAGAAAAAAGTATCTGGGTACGGGGAAACGAATGAGATGAACCCGACTTTTACTTCTGCACAACAGAGGGATGAAAACTTCAAAAATTTGCAAGGTGAAACCATTTCGAAAGAAGAAGCAATCGCGACAGCAAAAAACTATGCACACTCAAAAAGCAAAAATTTGAAGGTGAATGTGGAAGAAAACGGTAAAGGTTCCGATTATGGATTTTATAGTGTGAGCATCCTCGATAAAGATTCCGATACTGAATTGAATATGGATTTGACAAAAAAAGGCGGTTACCCTATTTGGTATATCAATAATAGAGATGTGAACAAAACAAATATTGATTTGAATCAAGCCTATACAAAAGCCGAAGCTTTTTTAAAGGAACATGATTTCAGTTCACTTGAATTATTTGAGAGTGCTCAATACGATAATATCGCATTATTGAATTTCGTGACATCAGAAAATGGGGTCAAGATTTATCCGGATTCAGTCAAGGTCAAAATCGCATTGGATGATGGATCCGTTATAGGGTTTTCAGCTGATGAGTATTTAAAATCACATAAAACCAGGGAATTAGGGAATCCGAATATATCCGAGAAAGAGGCTAAGGACAAAATCAACAGCAACGTAAAAATAATGGAAGAAGGAAAGGCGTTAATCACCAATGATATTGGTGAAGAAGTTCTTTGTTATGAATTTCTCGGTACGATTAAAGACGATACCTACCGTATTTTCATTAATGCAGATACCGGTCAAGAAGAAAAGGTTGAAAAATTAAAGAATTCCGAACCGGTATACGAGAATTTAATTTAAAAGAATCGTCAATCATAAGTTATGGGGAAATGTGCTTAGTCACTTTCCCTTTTTCTTATTTCATGACATAATAACTTCATGATTATTGGATTATATGGGGGATTTCATAGGTAATATTATGTGGTTTCCTCCCTACCGAAAAGGACGTGGACGACGATGTTTAGAATTGGTGATATATTAATGCTCTAACCGAAATACACATCACAGAAGGAAAAGTTCAATTGTATGGTTGTAGAAATGGGGACGGGTTGTTTCTATACGGACTTTCCCATCGATTAAGAGACTGGGAAAATTGCATTCCTTATGGATGGGGACACAGTTCAATGTCACAGTTTCCAATGAAGAGCAGGCTGTTTATGTATTCGAGTCTGAAGTGCTTGGAAAAGTGAAAGGTAGAATACCCATGATGCAACTATTGCTGCCCGAACCAGAAACGTTTGTTAAAATCCAGCGGAGGCAATTCGTGCGCCTGGATGTAACCTTGGATACGGCCATTCATCCAGAACATTCCGAGTTTACCCCTTTTCGTGCATTAACGGAGGATATCAGCGCTGGCGGAGCTTCCATAAGGCTTTTAAAAGGCACTGCTATTCAATCGGTTTCGCAATTATACCTGTGGATGGCGCTTACGATGAAATCAGGTGAGATTCATTATTTAAGGTTAAAAAGCAAAGTCATTCGCGTAACGGAAAAAGAACATGGAAATATGCTGCTGCACGTCCAATTTCTTGAACCTTCAAAAAATGATATACAGACATTAATGAGGTTTATATTTGAAAAGCAGGTGGATTTAAAGAAAAAAGGCTTGCATGTTTAACATGATTGAATGAAAAACAGCGATTCCATCCATACTGCTAATATAAACGGATGGAGGGTGCGGCTTATATGAAAACATTTGAAAGACTATTAATTAAAGTGATCATCATCCAATTGGCCTGCTTATTTTTTTTCCAATTCCTTTTGAGCAGGGAGGACCAAATCTTTGATTTGACCAAGCTCTCGAGGTATGAAGGTGTCACCAGCAATAATTATACGAAAATCATTGAAACATTCAATGGGACCCATAAGTAAAAGCGGTGATCCGCTTTTTTTTGTAAGAAGCTTTTCAATAAAAGGATAACTTATGATGGCTGTAGGGATCAAAAAAGAACAAAGGTGATTTTGAACGTAGACATCCCTTTTATTAATGATTTTCCCGCTAGTTGTGATAAAATGAAAAGGTACTAAATAATCAGCATGATTGTAGGATTCTTGGGAGGATTTATGAAAAAAAAATTATCAGTCGCAATCGATGGACCAGCAGCTGCTGGAAAAAGCACGGTTGCTAAAATTGTTGCAGAAAAGTTCAATTACATATATGTGGATACAGGGGCAATGTATAGGGCCATTACCTATAAGGCCCTTAATCAAAAGATTCTTCTTGATGATGAACAAGCATTATCAGAAGTTCTCATCAATACGGAAATCGAATTAAGACCAAGTGAAAATGGGCAGTTGGTGTTCTTGGATAACGAGGACGTGACAGCCCAAATCAGGAACAATGAAGTGACTGGTTCCGTTTCGGAAGTGGCCAAGCACCGGAGCATCCGGGAGGAATTGGTTCGCAGGCAGCAAATCCTTGGTGAAAATGGCGGTGTCGTCATGGATGGCAGGGATATCGGTACGCATGTGTTACCAAACGCCGAAGTAAAGGTATTTCTAATCGCTTCTGTGGATGAAAGGGCACAGCGGAGGCATCAGGAAAATATATTGAAAGGTTTTCCATCAGATATCGAAAAATTAAGGGAAGAAATCGCAACAAGGGACAAGCTGGACTCCGAACGCGAGGTTTCGCCACTGAAAAAGGCAGCGGATGCTATCGAAATCGATACGACCTCATTATCGATTCAGGAAGTCGCAGAAAGCATCATGTCTTTAATAGAAGAGAGGAAAAGATGACATTGGATTTTTACACATTTGCCAAGAACATCGTAAAAGGCGTTTTAACGCCTTCGTTTAGGGTTAAAGCACTTGGAAAGGAACATATCCCTAAAGAGGGCGGGGTATTGATCTGTGCCAATCACATTGATAATTTGGATCCGCCCGTAGTTGGCATGACGTCTCCAAGGGATATTCATTTCATGGCGAAAGAAGAGTTGTTTCATGCACCTGTTTTAAAGGGTATATTACCAAGAGTAAATGCTTTTCCCGTGAAACGCGGCAATAGCGATCGGGAATCCCTTAGAAAAGGCTTAAAGCTTTTGAAGGAGGGCAAGGCGATTGGTCTGTTTCCCGAGGGAACCAGAAGCAAGACCGGTGAATTGGGAGAAGGTTTGGCGGGTGCCGGATTTTTCGCGTTGCGGTCTGATGCCGTTATCATACCGTGTGCAATCATCGGCCCATATAAATTTTTACGTCCATTGAAGGTCGTTTACGGTCCTCCAATAAATTTTACCGAATATCGTGAACAGAAAATATCAGCCGATGAAGCTACCAAGATCATCATGGAGCATATTGGGAAATTGATTTCCGAGCATAAATAGTCCTTCATACTTGACAATTTTCTGATTTTGTTAGATTTTATAAAATAAGGGTATTGTTCCTTATTGCCGATGAAAAGGAATATAACTTTATTACTCTAAAAAAAACTGTTTTTATCTTTATTAGGAAAGTGTTTTTATTGAACCACTTTAAATAAAATATGTGGCCGATGAAGAGGAAATTTGCTGATCAGTCATGGGTTAAGGAGGAGTTAGTAATGACAGAAGATATGAACCAAGTAGAAGTGAACGATTACAAAGTTGGGGATCAAGTTAAAGCAACCGTTTCAAAGGTAGAAGAAAAACAGGTCATTGTCGATGTGGAAAACAGCAAGACTGATGGAATCATACCTATCAGTGAGCTTTCAAGCCTGCATGTCGAAAAGGCGTCAGATGCCGTTTCGGAAGGTGATGCATTGGAGCTGGAAGTCATTAAAGTCGAAGAAGAAGCTCTCATTCTATCAAAACGTAAAATTGACGCTCTTAAGGCATGGGATGACCTGGAATTGAAATTTGAAAATGGAGACGTATTTGAGGCTGAAGTTAAAGATGTCGTCAAAGGCGGGCTTGTCGTAGATCTAGGCGTACGTGGTTTTGTTCCAGCTTCTCTAGTAGAAGACTATTTCGTTGAAGACTTTTCTGATTACAAAAACAAAACTTTAACATTCAAGATCGTTGAGCTTGAGAAAGACAAAAATCGCTTAATCCTCTCACATCGGGCTGTGGTCCAGGACCAAAAGGAAAAGCAAAAAGCAAACGTTTTGGATAAGATTGAAAGCGGGCAAGTGCTTGAGGGTGTGGTCCAAAGGATTACCGATTTTGGTGCGTTCGTGGATATTGGTGGCGTAGACGGCCTTGTCCACATTTCACAGCTTTCCCATCAGCATGTCGACAAGGCATCCGATGTCGTTTCCGAAGGGGATAAGGTGCAGGTGAAAGTGCTATCCATCGATCGTGATAATGAAAGGATTTCACTTTCCATCAAGGATACCCTTCCTGGACCTTGGGCAGGAATTGCAGAAAAAGCTGCCAAAGGCTCTACACTGGAAGGTATCGTCAAACGCCTTGTTTCTTTCGGTGCATTCGTGGAAATTTTTCCAGGCGTAGAAGGGCTTGTCCATATATCACAAATTTCACACAAGCATATTGCCACACCGCAAGAAGTACTTAAAGAAGGCCAGTCTGTCGAAGTGAAAGTGCTCGAAGTCAATGAAACGGATCAGCGTTTATCATTGAGCATCAAGGAACTTGAAGAACCTCAATCCAATTACAACACATCAGATTATGAGATGCCTGAAGAATCGAAGGGTTTTCAGCTAGGTGAAATGATCGGTGATCAATTGAAAAAACTAAAATAAGATAATAATGGTGATGGCCTTGGAGAGAAAACAACGAAAATTAGATCATATAGAATTTGCGCTTAAGACAGGACAGCAGCATCAAACCGGACTAGAAGATATTTCGTTTATTCACCAAAGCTTACCAGGTATTTCCTTGAATAATGTGAACCTCACGGCAGAAGTTGGCGAACTTGAATTAAGTTCGCCAATTTTTATAAATGCCATGACCGGAGGCGGAGGCCCTGAAACGGAAAAATTGAATGGTGACCTAGCCATTGCTGCAAGGGAAACGGGAATCGCCATGGCGGTAGGATCGCAAATGGCAGCCATCAAGGATCCTGGCCAGCAAGCTTCTTTCAAAGTTGTAAGGAAGGAAAATCCTGATGGTGTGTTGATTGGTAATCTCGGTGGTGAAGCAACAGTCGAACAGGCTAAGCGGGCAAGCGAAATGATCGGGGCCGATGCCCTTCAAATACATATTAACGTCATCCAAGAATTGACGATGCCTGAAGGGGACAGGGATTTTGCGGGTACCCTTTCGAGAATAGAAAAAATCAATAAAACGATTGGAATTCCTGTCATCGTAAAAGAAGTTGGATTTGGGATGAGTATGGAAACGGTGCAGCAATTACATTCCGTAGGTGTTTCAATCATAGATGTAGGCGGGTTTGGCGGAACGAATTTTGCTAAAATCGAGAATGAAAGACGTGCAAAAATACTCGGATATTTTAATGAATGGGGCATCCCGACAGCCGCATCGATTGTCGAAGCGGTAAATGTTTCACCACAGCTTTCAGTTATAGGTTCGGGTGGCATTCAAAGCCCTTTGGAAATTACAAAAAGCCTGGCGCTAGGAGCAAGAGGTGTCGGATTGGCCGGACATTTCCTCAAGCTATATAAAGAGTTGGGCTTGGAACAATTGATTAAAGAAATACATTACATACATGAAGATTTAAAGGTCATCATGACTGCACTCGGATGCGGTAATATCTCAGAGCTAAGAAAATCGAAACTGGTCATCAAAGGAAATACCTATCATTGGTTATCTCAAAGAGGCATTGATTGTTCGGCATATGCTAAATGAGTGACCACAAAAAGGAAGCATCTCATTGAATCGAATGGAGATGCTTCCTTTTTGTTCATGGATAGACTTAACTATTCCTTTTTCGTGCCTCTTCAGGGCTTTCCATACTTGTTGCCCCTTTATGACCCAGTGATTGGTCCCTGTCGGACTCCACCCGTTTACTTTCTCTCAATTTCTTCTCTTGTCGATCTTTTCCCATGTTCACACCTCCTTTTTACATGATAGGGGGAAGCTTTCCTCATTAAATGCCGTGCTTAACGTTTATACTTTGAATAAACAAGCCATAATGTTCCTTAAAGGGGGGACGCTGCATGGATGGAATTATATTTTATTGGATTTCATGGATAGTTTGGGTCATTGTCATGTATTTTATTCCGAAAACGGTTCCCTTTCGTTTTGATTTTCTTTTTCATCTATTAGCCGTAATGGTATTAGCGGGCTATAAACTGGAGGCTCCGTTGGTTTCCGTCCATTTGAGCGGACCGTATCTTTTCTTTATTCTGTGTGTGTATATTAGGAAGAAATCAATCATCAAGATGATGGAACTGATCAGCGGAAGTCTTATTATCACTCTCGCTTATGCGAGTTTTCAACTTTTTTCTTTACTTGATCCGATATGGCTCATAATGAAACCATCTTATCTTTTGTGTATTTTCCTTAATTATCTTATATTATTACTTTTTAAAAATTGGAAACATCGATTGTTCGTCCTTTTAATTGGGATGCTGCTGGGAGATATCATCTATTCCGGATTACTTGCTTACCACTCTTTACCTTATGTGGCCCTTGCTTACGCATGGCATGATAATGCCGTGCTGGTATTGGGAGCAAACATACTGTTGAGAATGTTGGAACTGGTTGGCCAATACATTTATACAATTTCCCATTCGAGATTTTTATCAAAACAAGGAAAAGAGAATTTTAATCAATGAGTATGGAGAAAATTAAAATGGGGTATTAGCTGTTTTATCAAAAGGCAGAAATATAAATGGAACCAATTGGAATTGGAAGGCTTTTATTCATACAATCATTGTTGATTGGCGAGAAATTTGTTACTATAGGATAGTTAGAGGTCTGTAGATAAATCGTAAAATGCTCTAAACAATTAAAAAGGAAGCCGTATGCCGGAGCTTTCTTCATTTTTTTGGGCTGTTTAGAATCATGTTTTAGCATGCAGAGGGTTCAGCTTCATGTCACCTAAGGAACCGGGGCGTCAAGTGGACAAACCGCCCGTGAATACCTGATGATTTTAACTGAACATCAGTTGGGATTATTCTTACTGATGAAAGATTCCTTTAAATGATGATGAATACAACCTTTTCCTTTAAAAGGAAATTATGAAAATCAATAATGCAAAGCAACCGTAATAAATGCATTCATGAATTTCGTGACTTTGACAGAGATATAGTAGCAGAAAGGGTGAATAGCAATGCCAAAACCGGTAATTGCGATAGTCGGTCGTCCGAACGTGGGAAAATCGACAATCTTTAATAGAATAGTTGGAGAACGGGTTTCGATTGTCGAAGACGTTCCTGGAGTGACCCGGGACAGGATTTATAGTTCGGGTGAATGGTTGACACATGATTTCAACATTATTGATACAGGTGGAATTGATATCGGTGACGAGCCGTTCCTAGAACAAATTCGCCAGCAGGCTGAAATTGCCATTGACGAAGCTGATGTGATTATTTTTATGACGAATGGTCGCGAAGGTGTAACGGCTGCTGATGAAGAGGTCGCAAAGATACTCTATAAATCAAGAAAGCCGGTTGTCCTTGCAGTAAATAAAGTCGATAACCCAGAAATGAAAGATCAAATTTATGATTTCTATGCGTTAGGTTTTGGCGATCCATTCCCGATCTCCGGGTCTCATGGACTTGGTCTTGGTGACCTTCTGGATGAAGCGGCTAAACATTTCCCTAAATTTGACGGCCCGGATTATGCTGATGATGTCATTAAATTCAGTTTGATTGGAAGACCGAACGTAGGTAAATCTTCTCTGGTCAATGCATTGTTAGGTGAAGAACGCGTCATTGTCAGTGATATTGAAGGTACGACTCGTGACGCGATTGACTCTCCGTATAAGTACAATGGCAAAGAGTATGTCATTATTGATACAGCGGGGATGCGGAAAAAAGGCAAGGTGTATGAAAGTACGGAAAAATATAGCGTACTTCGTGCATTAAGGGCAATTGAACGTTCAGACGTTGTTCTTGTAGTCCTGAACGCCGAAGAAGGAATTCGTGAGCAGGATAAGAAAATTGCAGGATATGCCCATGAAGCGGGTAGGGCGGTCATCATCGTCGTCAATAAGTGGGATGCCATCGAGAAAGATGAAAAAACGATGAAGGATTTTGAAGAAAAGATCCGGGCTCATTTCCTGTTCTTGGATTATGCGCCAATCATTTATCTTTCTGCCTTAACGAAAAAACGGACACATACCTTAATACCGGTCATTGATCAGGCTAGTGAGAATCATGCTATCCGGGTTCAGACAAATGTATTGAATGAAGTGGTAATGGATGCCGTGGCAATGAATCCGACACCGACTCATAATGGAAACCGTTTGAAAATTTACTATACGACACAGGTAGCCATCAAGCCGCCAACTTTCGTCGTATTCGTTAACGATCCGGAGTTATTGCATTTCTCATATGAGAGATTTTTAGAAAATCGAATTAGGGATGCCTTTGGTTTTGAAGGAACACCAATACGAATTTTTGGACGCCAGAGAAAATAGTAAAGGTGGTTATACCGTGGTAAAAGAAAAAGAAAGTATCGCAGTGATTGGAGCTGGGAGCTGGGGGACTGCTTTAGCGCTTGTAATCGCTGATAACCAGCATGAAGTGAGGTTATGGGGACATAATCAGAATCAAATTAATGAAATCAATCAAAATCATACGAATGAAAAATACTTGCCTGGGATTGAATTGCCTTTGGGGATTAAAGGTTTTTCTTCCATTAAGGAAGCATTGGCCGGGATTGAAATAATAATCTTGGCTGTTCCTACAAAAGCCTATCGGGAAGTGCTTGGTCAGATTGAAGAGGCTCATGATAAACCATTGACAATCGTTCATGTGAGTAAGGGAATTGAACCTGATTCCCTGCTTCGTATATCGGAAATGATTGAAGAAGTCTCTTCGTCAGAATGGCTTAAGGATATAGTGGTTCTTTCAGGACCGAGCCATGCAGAAGAAGTCAGTTTACGTCACCCGACAACAGTTGCCGTTTCTTCAAAGAATATGAAAGCTGCCGAAAGGGTTCAGGACATCTTTATCAATAATAATTTCCGTGTATATACGAATCCGGACTTGATTGGTGTTGAAATCGGAGGGGCTTTAAAGAACATCATTGCTTTGGCTGCCGGCATCACGGATGGTTTAGGCTATGGGGATAATGCCAAGGCTGCATTAATGACTCGAGGGTTGGCTGAAATATCCCGTCTAGGGGTGGCTATGGGGGCTAACCCACTAACGTTTTCAGGTTTAGCTGGGATTGGCGACTTGATCGTCACTTGTACAAGCGTTCATTCCCGTAATTGGAGAGCTGGGAATATGCTTGGTAAAGGGCAAAAGCTTGAAGAAGTTTTGGAAAACATGGGGATGGTCGTTGAAGGTGTCAGAACTACTAAAGCCGCCTATCAACTAGCCCAAAAGTACGAAGTGAATATGCCGATCACCGAAGCCCTGTACGATGTTTTATTCAATGGGGAAGAAGTGAAAAAGGCAGTTGACCTTTTGATGAATCGTTCAAAAACGAATGAGATGGAAGAACTTTTTAACATATTGGATAGCAGGCAGCAGGATTAATCTCCAATCTGTTGATTTTCATAAAAGAATTTCATTAAATTAGGCATTTGATGATGCGCCTTGCCGTGTATCAGCATACAATGCAACGAAAGTAAACTAGTAATTTGACCTCGGCACGGGGGATTTAGTCAAATGAGCAGAAGATATCTAAATATCTTCTGCTTTTTTTATGGGCAAAAAATCTTCTGTTTATGAATAATTGAATAGATTATTCAAATTTGCATAAATCATTCTACATATTTCCTTGTTTTTTGTGAAAAATCGACCCTTTTTTTTGGTATGAAAATTGCGAAGTGTAATATGACCAAAAAATTTTAAGGGGAGGCGAGAAAAGTTTGTTACCATTTTCTCGCTTAAAAAGGAAGGGGAATGATACATGCAAACAGGTAATCTGAAAAGGTCTTTAAACTTGTGGCATATCGTATTGCTCGGTGTTGGATATATGACGCCGATGGTTGTTTTTGATACATTCGGGATAGTTTCCGAAAAAACCGGGGGGCATGTACCGACCGCTTATATCATTGCTCTTTTGGCAATGTTGTTTACAGCAGCCAGTTATGGAAAAATGGTTAAAATATATCCGCAGGCAGGTTCATCCTATACTTACACACAAAAAACGATCAGTCCGCATTTAGGCTTCCTTGTCGGGTGGTCTTCGTTACTTGACTATTTATTTTTACCGATGGTGAACGGCATTTTGACAAAAATATACTTAACTGCTCTTTTTCCGGAAGTATACCCGTGGATTTGGGTGGTGGCATTTGTCCTTTTAATGACAGTCATTAACTTATTCAATGTTAATTTTGCGGCCAACTTTAATAGCTTCCTTGTTTTTTTTCAAATGTTGGTCATCGTCATTTTTGGCGTACTTGTCGTTAAAGGAGTCATGGGTGGAGAAGGGACTGGAGAGGTCTTGTCGGTTCAGCCATTCATCGGGCCCCATATGGAAGTCTCGACGCTCATAACTGGTGCTACAATCCTTTGTTTTTCTTTTTTGGGGTTTGACGCAGTCACTACTTTATCGGAAGAAACACCGAATCCATCCAAAACGGTCCCCCGGGCCATCTTTTTGACTGCCCTGATCGGAGGGGTTTTATTCGTGACAGCATCATTTTTTACACAGTTATTTTTCCCGGATGTTTCCCGTTTTAGCGATCCTGAAGCAGCTTCTCCGGAAATTGCCCTTTTCGTGGGCGGGAAGTTATTTCAGGCATTCTTTCTTGCAGGAACCTTATGCGGTACCCTTGCCTCCGGTCTTGCATCTCACGCTAGTGTTTCTAGGTTGCTATATGTCATGGGGCGTGACCAAATGATCCCGAAAAAACTATTTGGGTTTGTCCACCCCAAGTACAACACGCCATTTTTTAATGTCATTTTTGTCGGGTCGATATCACTGGTTGCCTTATTCCTTGATTTGGTTACGGCCACTTCCCTCATAAACTTTGGGGCATTAATCGCTTTTACCTTCGTGAATATTTCCGTAATCGTCCATTCGATAAGAAACAAAAGCTTCAGAACGATTAGAGGTTTTCTTTCAACTATTCTTTCCCCGGTTTTAGGCGCGGCTTCAGTCTTCATCCTTTGGCTTAATCTCGAGATGAGTTCCTTGATTTTAGGAATAGTCTGGGCGGTAATTGGGATTGGTTATCTTCTGTATCGGACCAAATGGTTTACGGAATCCCCTCCGCTATTTCATTTTGAAAAAGCACAGTGAATTTAATCTACTGTTTCATTACACGAAGGAGGGTGTTATATGGCTGATGATAAATGAAGAGGTCAGTAATGCTATTGCTTGTCGTTCTATCCCGTTCATGCCGTTAGCAACATGTATTCAGAGCTTAGAGCAAGAATATGTCGCTTAGTTTGGTTCCCGGGAGCTTTCATGGTGTACAGTTATGTAATGTTGGAAAAGTCATTCCTTCGGCAGGAATCGGTAAAGGTTCATATGCAAAGTCCATTCATGCATATGCCTGTTTTTGTAGGCTAGTCGATACTGATGGATTAATTATTCATTTCAATTATATTGCTTTTAATAAATTTCCTTCTTTACTGACCTTTCCATAAGCGTTGAATTTACTGATTATTGTGACGGTTCCGTGTCATGGTTAGGAAAATCGGTGCGAATGCAAATGCGGTACTAACGTTCGTCGCCTTGCTTTTGATGGTATTTATCCATCTGGGAAATTACGTAGGGGAATGAATAGGGAAAAGTGACGGGGGCAGAAGCATTGGAAGCTACATTTTACCCTTGGTACCTTATAGTGTTGCAAACAGGTATGGAGCCGTAATGACGGTATGGCGAGAGCTGTCCCATCTGTATAAAAAGCCTTAGCAGGGGACGTCCATCCACGAATCATAACAAACAGGAATAAGCAAAATTCAAACATGATTGGAATGTAAGATAAGGTGGACGGTCCTTTATAAAATAAGTCTAAGCTGCATATCAGGTTTTTAGGTCAAAAGGGTCCGTTAAAGGACCCTTTTGTCGTGGAACAAGTAAAGGTAAATGCTGGATATGAGTAATGGTGCCTCTTATTTTTTATCTTGCAATTCGGAATTGTGATAAAATATAGGTTAGGTTACAAAAGGAGAGTGAAACTGTGTTATATATTCCGGATGATAAAATTAGACCATTCATAACTATAACAATTGATCAGCCTACGTTTTCAGACCAAAATATTCATGAGATACAGGAACCTTTCTTCTTTCTTATGAAGGAAAATCAAGTGTTTGCGTATATCCGTATGGATGACCTCCCGTTAAATGAAAAAATAACGACAGTCGATCAGCTTTTACAGTATGCTTTTTCGATTGATAATGTTTGTAAATTGCACCCTAACATTTCCTTGCCGCATCTGTTTCAAATTATCGGTGAACCTATCGTGCTGATAAAAACGGATGATGGCATGCTAACCGGTTATGTAAAAAGGGAAGATGTATTAGCTGAATTATTCAAGCAGGACAGCAAACAAAATTTAGACCTGCTAAATGTTATCTTAACCTCCATTCCTATGGGGATATTTGTGGCTGATAAAGAAAAGAATATCGTGAACTTCAATGAATCAGGCTTGAAGATGATAAAAAAACCTTCTGAACAAGTCCTTAATGAACCTGCTGCGAACATCTTCAATAAGCAGCATATACATAGCGTGTTTGCCAGCGGGAGCAGTATTCTGAATCAGTTGGAGATTACTGATGTCATGAGTGTGCTTGTCGACTATAGCCCGATTCTGAACCATGAAAAAGAAGTCGAAGGCCTGATCATCATCGTTCAGGATTTACCGATGGTTGAGGAAATGGCCATGGAAATAGAATTGATAAAAAGCTCGAATAAAGACTTGAATGCCATTTTAGCGAATATCTATGATGAAATACTTGTAGTCAATCAAAAAGGAGAGCTGCTGCGCTATAGTGACAGCATCATCTCGGGATTCTGGGGGAAGGACTTAAAAGATTATATCGGGAAGAATCTCTTGCAATTAGAGGATGAAGGGATTTTTAATCCTTCGGTAACCCGGTTAGTCCTTGAACAAAAAAAGAAAGTATCGATTGTCCAAGATACGAAAATGAATAAGAAAGTCCTTTCCGTCGGCACCCCTGTGTTCAATGAAAAAGGGGAAATAGATCGAATAGTCATTGCATCAAGGGATATAACGGAAACGACACAATTGAAATCGGAATTAAATGAAATGAGGAAAGAACTGGACTCATTCAAAAAACAGGATCAATTTTATAAAGAGTTGGTTTTTGCAAGTCCTAAAATGGAGCAGATAATCAGCCAAGTCAAGAAAATCGCCCATTTTTCATCTACTGTATTAATCAATGGGGAGTCGGGAGTAGGTAAAGAAGTGATAGCTGAAGCCATTCATAAAATGGGCAGGCGATCTAAACAACCTTTCCTGAAGATAAATTGCGGGGCGATTCCGGAAAACCTTCTCGAAAGTGAATTGTTTGGTTATACGAAGGGTTCCTTTACAGGAGCGGATAAAAACGGGAAGGTAGGATACTTTCAGCAGGCCAATAAGGGTGTTTTATTCCTGGATGAAGTGGGTGACATGCCCATACATCTGCAAGTCAAGCTGCTGCGGGTACTCCAGGAACAGGAAGTGATACCGATTGGCAGCACTACACCCATTTCCATTGATGTTCAAATTGTTGCGGCCACGAATAAGAGTCTGGAAAAAATGGTCGAGATGGGCACGTTCCGAGAAGATTTATTCTATCGATTGAACGTCATACCCATACATGTGCCCCCATTAAGGGAAAGGCCGGAGGATATACCGCCGCTAGCCTTTCATTTCCTGCAAAAACTGAATGAAAGGTATCAGCGGAATTATCACTTTTCCCCCGATGCATTAAATATACTGGAAGTCTATACTTGGCCGGGAAACATTCGTGAGTTGCAGAACATGATTGAAAGATTGGTTGTTTCTGCAGATGAAGAGATGATCGATGCTGACTTCATTCAAAGGTTCATACCTGTGGGCAGTGACTTTAAACAAACGAAACCCATCATTACGAGAATCCTTCCGCTGCAGGAAGCACAGGATCATGTGGAAGAACAATTGATCATGCTTGCCATGAAACAGTATAAAACCACGACCAAAGCGGCTAAAGCGCTTGGGATAAGTCAATCGTCAGTGAGCAGGAAGTATCAAAAAGTGTTAGCTGAACAAAGTAAGAAAATCGAAAATGATGCATTTTGATTAAAAGCCGTTGCCGAGTGATGAAAATCACTTGTCAACGGCTTTTATTTTTATGAGGGCATTTTCGAAGCTTATCAATGATTTCCCAAACTCGATTATGCAAAGTGAAATAACGATATGCATATTTGCATAGTTTTAGAGTGATTTTTTTTAAAAAATGCGTTTTTATTGGTTAATTAACTTGGCATGGTTCTTGCTTGATTAGTAAGTATAAGAAAAAAGGGAGGTAAGCATCAAAGTTTCATAAAAAAAGCAAACTTAATTAACCCATCAACTAAAGCTATAAAAAAAGGAGATTATAAAATGTCAATTAACGTAGAAAGTAAAAACACTCAAGCTAACCAATCAGCAACTCAAGATTATATTAAAAAGGTGCTTCAATTAATCGAGCAAAAAGAAATTTCAAAAGAAGATGCACAGTGGGTAACAAGAGAAACGGTCGAGAATTTCCGTAACCATGTAAACCCTGGATTTTTGGAATATCGGAAGACGGTCACTAAAGACACACAATTCGCTTCGGTGGAGTGGTCTGATCAAGATTCCTGTTTTACGGATGTAAATGGAAAAAAATATATTGATTGTTTAGGTGGCTTTGGTATTTATAATGTTGGCCATCGTAACCCTAAAGTAGTAAAGGCCGTAACCGATCAATTGCAAAGACAAGCCCTTCATAGCCAGGACTTGCTTGATCCATTACGTGCAATGCTTGCCAAGATCCTTGCTGAAATCACACCGGGAGATCTAAAATACTCATTCTTTACGAACAGCGGTACCGAGAGCGTGGAGGCTGCACTTAAGCTGGCTAAAATGTACAGTGACAAATACACGATCATTTCCACGACAAAATCATTTCATGGGAAAAGCCTTGGTTCCCTATCGGCAACGGCAAAGGGCATGTTCAGAAAACCGTTCATCCCGTTGGTACCAGGTGTGCGCCATGTACCATTCGGTGATGTGGATATGATGAGAAAAACGTTTGAAAGTTGTGCATTGGTCGGTGAAGATGTTGCTGCTGTGCTGTTGGAGCCTATTCAAGGTGAAGGAGGGGTCATTCTGCCTCCGCAAGATTATTTAAAGCAGGTTCGTGCATTATGTGACGAATATGATGCGTTATTGATCTTGGATGAAGTGCAAACAGGAATGGGACGGACAGGTAAAATGTTCGCTTCTGAGCTATATGATGTTGTTCCGGACATTATTTGTTTAGCGAAAGCATTTGGTGGCGGAGTAATGCCAGCAGGCGCGGTTGTAGCCAATGAAAAAGTATTTAAAAGCTGGTTCGACAATCCATTCATGCATACTACGACATTTGGCGGAAATCCACTAGCTTGTGCTGCGGCAATTGCTACGATCGACGTACTTTTGGAAGAAAACTTACCGCAGCGTGCTGCAGAAGTTGGAGAATACTTCTTAAATGGGTTAAGGGAAGTGGCTGCTGAGCACAAAGATAAGGTGCTGGAAATCCGCGGCCAAGGTTTAATGATCGGTATTGAATTCCATAAAGATGAAGTGGGTTATGAATTCTCAAAAGCCCTTTTTGATAAAGGCATCTTGGTGGCAGGTACGCTTATTAATTCCAAAACAATCAGGATCGAGCCGTCATTGACTATTAAGCTGGATGAAGTCGATACAGTCATTAAAGCGTTTAAAGAAGTCTTGCCGACGCTTCAATCTTAATTAAAAGAGCAGAAAAACAGCCTTTGGGCTGATTCAGACTGTAGATAAAAAGGTTTCGGAATGGTATCATTCCGAAACCTTTTTGAATTTGTAGCAGTTTTAGAGATTGATGAACTCTCCAAGGTCATTGTTTCGACCATTCCCACCCTTCGTCAAGTCCAGGTGGCCATCTTCTTTACATCAATGGCAGCCTCCATTTTACTAGTCAAATAGTTCACTGCACCAGGTGGTCTAAAGTAAACATTTCAAGCTGATCAAAGGTATCCTCATCACCTCGAGCTTTCATCCTTAAATAAGGAGCTTATCTTCCTGTTAACACAAAGTTGATTGGAACGGAACTTACGGGACTCCTGCGGGAAAGCGGGGCCAAGGGAGACCCCCGCAGGCGCTAATGGCGCCGAGGGCGGACCTTCCGTGGAAAGCGAGTGCCCTACATTCCAATCAACGGTCAAATTTTAAACACCTTAAAAAACGGTCGGCAAACTCAATTATTATCGAGTTTGTTTATAAATTGAAACAGTCTTTGCGCTGTTTTTTGTTGCTTGGAGGAGGGAATAATTACATATTTCTCTTTATATAACTGGATCTCAGAAATTTTTTTTCACGAGAACGAGTAAGGAATTACACAGAGTGGACAAGGATTTAATTCCTTTAACGTAATTTGGTATGTTATAATAATTTCTGGAAAAAGGAGTGATGAAGATATGACACCTGCCCTGCAAAAAATGTGGATATCCTTTATAGCTATGGGCTTTATGGTTATCTCTATATTTCTAATCTACTTAAGCCGCTATAAATTAAAAGGTTTTTGGAGAGTCTTGACAGCAATTATCGCATACATACTTATGATTCTGGCCGGCTTGATCATCCTTATCGTTGTACTTAGCGGGCCAACCACTTGATAGGTGAGGAGAAATGATGAGAAATTTTTTCAAAATATTATGTTTATTATGCATCTCTGTATCATTAGCTGGCTGCTTATATCCGGAGAAGCAAAAAATGCAAAACCAACTGCCTTATAAAGAGCAATTACAATCCGTCCAAAGTGCAGTGGATCAATTTCAGAAAGATGAAGGCGGCATACTGCCGATAGTTACTAAAGATGCAGGGACACCGATTTATCAAAAATATGTCATAAAATTTTCTAAGATTTCGCCGAGGTATATGGCTGAACCGCCGGACAATGCCTTTGAATCAGGGGGTGTCTTTCAATACATCCTCGTAAATGTTGAAAAAGACCCGACTGTAAAGCTGTTGGATGTCAGAATGGCGCAGAAGATTCAGGATGTTTCCTTGAGATTGACTGCCTATCAGCAAAGCAACGGATACCCGCCGTTTAAGGAAAGGTTATCCGATAATGTCTTCACGCTTGATTATGAAAAGATGGGCCTGAAGGAAGCTCCGACGGTCACGAGTCCATTTTCACAAAAAGATTTATACCTTGTAGTCGATGGTCAAGGCAGCATTTTTGTTGATTATACCCCGGATTTACTTGAGGCATTGAAGAAGCATGAGGGGAAAATCAAGCAAGGTGAAGATATCCGGGAACTGCTGGTGCAGAGTACGGATTTCGTCCCTGCCTATTCGTTACCATATACAATTGATGAAAAAACAAATACTCCAATATTTCTTACAAAATAGGCATAACCCTTCTTCTGCAAAATATATTGTAGGGGAAGGGTTATTTCTTTTATCTTTATTTCATCTTACTTTTAAAATAACAACCCTTATATAAAAATTTCTGGTGGAGGAAGGGATTGAACCAGGGAAATAAATGGAATAAATTTTTAGGACAACATCATAGATATATATTGTCCTAAATAAATGCAAATGGATAAACGAAATCCCAAAACTCTAATTCGGGAGGGGATACCTTGGAAAAGGTAGATATTTTTAAAGATATAGCTGAACGGACCGGTGGCGATATATACTTGGGGGTGGTCGGTGCCGTCAGGACTGGAAAATCCACATTTATTAAAAAATTCATGGAGCTAGTCGTCATTCCGAATATACCGTCTGAGGCGGACCGTGCCAGGGCGCAGGATGAATTGCCTCAAAGTGCTGCCGGAAAGACGATCATGACGACGGAACCCAAATTCGTACCGAACCAGGCAGCATCGATTCAAGTAGCTGAAGGTCTCGACGTGAACATCCGTTTAGTCGATTGTGTCGGTTATACAATACCCGGGGCAAAAGGGTATGAAGATGAAAATGGTCCCCGCATGATTCACACGCCTTGGTATGAAGAGCCGATTCCGTTCAATGAAGCTGCCGAGATCGGCACTCGCAAAGTAATTCAGGATCATTCCACATTAGGCGTGGTCGTTACGACGGATGGTTCGATAGGAGAAATCCCGCGAAGTGATTATTTAGAGGCCGAGGAAAGGGTCGTCGAAGAATTGAAGGAGGTTGGCAAGCCATTTATCATGATTGTCAATTCCGTTCAGCCTCACCACCCGAATACGGTAGCACTGAGGGAATCCTTGCAGGAAAAGTATGATATCCCCGTATTGGCCATGAGTGTCGAAGGAATGCGGGAATCGGATGTTTACAGCGTACTGCGCGAGGCCTTGTACGAATTTCCTGTTCTCGAGGTAAATGTTAATCTCCCGAGCTGGGTAATGGTTCTGCGCGAGGATCATTGGTTAAGGGAAAGTTACCAGGAAGCGGTTAAAGAGACCGTCAAGGACATTAAGCGCCTGAGGGATGTTGACCGTGTAGTCGGTCATTTCAATGAATTTGAGTTCATTGACCGTGCAGCGCTTGCAGGCATTGAGATGGGGCAGGGGGTTGCAGAAATAGACCTATACGCTCCGGATGAACTCTATGATGATATTCTGAAGGAAATTGTCGGTGTGGAGATTCGGGGCAAGGATCATCTGTTATCATTGATGCAGGACTTTGCGTATGCGAAAGCAGAATATGATCAGGTGGCCGATGCATTGAGAATGGTTAAACAAACTGGATATGGTGTCGCAGCCCCATCCCTTAACGATATGAGTCTTGATGAACCGGAAATCATCCGCCAGGGAGCCAGGTTCGGTGTCAGGCTAAAAGCCGTAGCTCCTTCCATCCATATGATCAAGGTCGATGTCGAATCCGAGTTCTCGCCAATCATCGGTACGGAAAAGCAAAGTGAGGAATTAGTACGGTATCTGATGCAGGATTTCGAAGACAATCCACTTTCCATTTGGAACTCCGATATTTTTGGAAGAAGCCTAAGTTCCTACGTAAGGGAAGGCATACAGGTGAAATTAGCAATGATGCCAGACAATGCACGCTATAAATTGAAAGAAACACTTGAGAGGATTATTAATGAGGGCAGTGGCGGCTTGATTGCCATCATCTTATAGAAAACGTTTAAGGCTGGACCAACTCCATTTATGGATTGGTCTTTTTACATGAAGGAAATGGCAGGATCGCAAGAAAAATATCATTTATGAACGCTAATATTTGAATTAACCTGCTGTTTTTTAGTATAATCATGAAAAAACCCTGTGGTTAAGCGATTTTCAGCAATATAATAAGTTTAATTTCTATAAAAAAGGGAAATGATGAATAGCGAAAGACAAAATTTATAATATATACAATTATTAATGAAAAGATTCCCATTATTTTTTGAATTCCCTTGCTAAGCTTATAGGATTTGTGATAATCTACATACAGAAAACGCGTTATAACAGCGATTTCAACCTATTTATACATTTCTGGATGAATAATTTGGAAATTAAACCGGCTTGGTAATCCCTGATTGTCAGGGAATGAAAATTTTTTGACCGAAGCTAATATCAAATCACTATTATAGTGTTGTAATAATGATTTTTTATAAAGATTCCTTTTGGGAGGAGGTGAATGGCATGAACAAAACAGAATTAATTAATGAAGTTGTTACAGCAACTGAAATTTCTAAGAAAGACGCTACAAAAGCTGTTGATGCTGTTTTTGATACAATCTTAGAAGCTCTAAAAAACGGTGATAAAGTCCAATTGATTGGTTTTGGTAACTTTGAAGTTCGTGAACGTGCGGCTCGTAAAGGCCGTAACCCACAAACTGGTGACGAAATCGAAATTGCAGCTAGCAAAGTGCCAGCTTTCAAACCCGGTAAAGCGCTGAAAGATGCAGTGAAGTAATTCTACCATTACATACGGGTGCTTAACCGAAAAGGGCCGCGTGAAAACGCGGTCCTTTTTTTGCTTCTTAATTTCCATCTGTGATAATATAAAAGACAGTGAATATTTTAGAAACGCTTCAGATGGTAATTCTGTAACAAGAAAATATCCATCCGAAACCGCTTCCGGCGAAACTGCCTTTAATGGAATTCAATCTATGGGTAATCGGTAGCTTTAATAATTGCAATTATGGATTTCCGGGTGCAACGCGCTTTGGTTTTTTTATCTAATACATAATATTATTGATTTTTTAGGAGGTACAAAAAATGGCTAATGTTGATCATGCCAAATTAGAAGAAGCGGTTAAAATGCTTCTCGAGGCTGTAGGGGAAGACCCAACGAGGGAAGGACTGCTGGATACTCCTGCTCGTGTAGCCAGAATGTATGAAGAAATTTTTTCTGGACTTAATCAGGATCCAAAGGAATATTTCGATACTGTTTTTGGGGAGGACCATGAAGAACTCGTACTTGTAAAGGATATTCCGTTTTACTCGGTATGTGAACATCATTTAGTCCCTTTTTACGGGAAAGCCCATGTAGCATATATTCCGAAAAACGGAAAAGTGACTGGTTTAAGCAAATTGGCACGGGCGGTTGAGGCAGTATCGAAGCGTCCGCAGCTTCAAGAGCGCATCACTTCTACAGTTGCAGACTCGATAATGGAAAAGCTCGAGCCTCATGGTGTAATGGTTGTAGTAGAGGCTGAACATATGTGCATGACCATGCGAGGCGTAAAAAAACCCGGCTCTAAAACAGTGACTTCAGCTGTAAGGGGAACGTTTGCGAAGGATCACCGTACGAGAGCTGAAGTACTGGCATTCATTAAAGACTAAGGATATGGGGGCAGGAAAAAATGAATGATAAAAAGATTCTGAATGATTTTGTCGTAATCAAAGCCATTGAGGATAGTGTGAATGTCATCGGGTTGACAAGGGGAACGGACACCAAGTTTCACCACTCCGAAAAACTGGACTCAGGAGAGGTGATGATCGCACAATTCACGGAGCATACCTCGGCAATTAAAATCAGGGGCCATGCAAAGGTCTATACTCCATTCGGAGAGATAGAAAGTGATTCCAAAAAGAATTCACCTGACAAATGATCGTTTCTCAATGCTTGGTTCATTATAAATCAATCACCTGATATCGCGTTTAACAAGCTGTAAATTTCCCGCATCCATTTTTTTGAAGAGCAAAAGTCGATGATTTCCTTGTTTTTGGAAGTTTCATTTTATAAACGTTGACCATTTCATCTGATTGTTTTTATGGTATAATAATGTGTATTTTACACAGACAGAAACCAATATGTATGAAAAAAATTATCTTTCGGGGATGCAAGGGTGATCTCAATTGTTAAACATTACGGACGACATAAGGCAATTAAAACGATTAATAGAAACGAAAGCTCAACATCCATATTTGTTGAAGTATATACAAAAGCCAAGCTTGGACGAAGATAAACTGATGTTGCTTTGGGGATTGTTTAACGATTTGGACGTTACAAGCGAAAAACGGAATCAATACATCATTTCAACCATGTTAGTGCAAATAGCTCTGGATACCCATGAAATCGTCTCGAATTCGGGTGAAGGAATCGAGTCGCCCGAGGTATTGAAAAATCGTCAATTACAAGTGCTTGCCGGTGATTACTATAGCGGCTTATATTATCAAGGGCTTGCCAGTGTAGGTAATGTTGATATGATCCGTATCCTTTCAAGCGCGATAAAAAAAATAAATGATAATAAAATCATTCTATACCAACAAGGATCGATTCATGATGTACCAACGCTTTTAATGACGGTAAAAGCGATAGAGGCTTCGCTGATTCAGAAACTGGCGGATTACTATAATGAGCCTGCCTGGATAGAAATATCGGAAGACCTGCTGCTTTTAAAACGGTTGCATGCCGAGAAGAGCAGTTATATGAAGTCGGGGGAATCAATAGTTTTTGATGTCCTAAGGGAAATGCCTTTTGATGACTCGACCGGTGGGGATGTTCCCATTTCGGATAAGGAAGAACAGGTACGCACCCGATTCGACAAGTGCCTGAGGGATGCCAGGCAATCCGTAGAGCGCTCGATGCGGAAGCTGGCAAAGTTGGATGATGAACTACTGGAAAGAGTGAAGGCCATCTTGGAACAAACAGAGAGTATGGCAAATTCATATGTGAAAGAAGGGTGAATCATGGAGCAGTCTAAAGAGCAAAAAGTTCATCATGTCTTTGAAAAGATTTACGGAAATTATGACAAGATGAATTCCCTCATCAGCTTTAAACAGCATCTTAAATGGCGGAAGGCTACAATGGCCATCATGAATGTCCCAAAAGGCGCCCATGCACTGGATGTATGCTGTGGAACAGCGGACTGGACCATTGCCCTTGCTAATGAAGTAGGACCAGAAGGAAAGGTTGTTGGTCTGGATTTTAGTAAAAACATGCTGAAAATCGGCGAACAAAAGGTGAAGGAACTCAATCTGGATCAAGTTTCCCTAATGCATGGGAATGCAATGGAACTTCCTTTTGAGGATAATAGCTTTGACTATGTCACGATCGGTTTCGGGCTGCGGAATGTCCCTGATTACATGAAGGTGCTTAAAGAGTTAAACCGTGTAGCGAAGCCAGGTGGTATGGTCGTTTGCCTGGATACGTCACAGCCAACGATGCTAGGCTTTAAACAGGGCTATTATTTTTATTTCCGTTTCATCATGCCCATGTTCGGCAAATTATTCGCAAAAAGCTATAGTGAATACTCATGGCTGCAGGAATCGGCTCGAGATTTCCCAGGCATGAAAAAGCTTGAAAACATGTTTAAGCAGGCAGGAATGGAAAATGTCAGTTATAAAGCCCATTTCGGTGGGGTAGCAGCAACACATTTCGGGTACAAGCCTTCAAAATAAGCAGAATAGCAATGGACAAAGCTGGGTGGAATGTATGAAATTTAAAATGATGTATTCATTTTTGAATGCAGATTTGCAATTAATAGAAAAAGAACTGGAAGCCGCAATTGAAGCGGATTCCACGGTTTTAAGGGAAGCTTCCCTGCATTTACTGCAATCCGGTGGAAAACGGATCCGTCCGGTATTCGTCCTATTGGGTGCGAAGTTTGGCAACTATGATATTCATGTCGTAAAGCATGTCGCAGCGACTTTGGAACTGATCCATACGGCTTCCCTTGTACATGATGATGTTGTGGATGATGCGGATTTACGCAGGGGGTCGGCTACCATCAAGTCGAAATGGGATAATCGTGTCGCCATGTACACAGGCGACTTCATTTTTGCTCGTGCACTGGAAATGATGGCGGTCATCGAGTCTCCGCTTGCGCATCAAATTCTCGCTGATACCATGGTTGAACTATGTCTTGGGGAAATTGAACAAATTAAAGATAAGTATAATTTCGAACAGAATTGGCGGATATATTTTAGACGGATCAAACGGAAAACGGCATTGCTCATTGCATCCAGCTGCCAGTTGGGAGCCATTTCAGCAGGTGTTGACGAGGGGATTCACGAAAAGCTATTTAAATTCGGATATTATGTCGGTATGTCCTATCAAATCACCGATGATATATTGGATTTTACGGCGTCGGAAGAAGAACTTGGTAAACCGGCCGGGAGTGATTTGATTCAAGGTAATATCACTTTACCCGTTTTGATCGCTATGGAGGATCCAAAGTTAAAAAAGCTTATCGAAACTGTTCGGGAAGATACGCCAAAAGATGAAATGTCCCATATAATCAATGCGATAAAAACTTCCGGTGCCATTGAACAGGCAGCGAGGATCAGTGATATGTATTTAGAAAAAGCTTTTACTGAGTTGAAAGGTCTTCCTGCCATTAAAGCTAGAAAAACTTTATCGGATATCGCGAAAAATATCGGAAAAAGAAAGTTTTGATAATGGGAGTTGCGAAACTCATCAAACAATGGTAATATTCTAAAAGTATTGCCTTATATAGGCAAATAACAATGATACATATTAGGAGTGACATTCATGGAAAGAACATTTTTAATGGTAAAGCCTGACGGCGTTCAACGCAATTTAATCGGTGAAATCGTTTCCCGTTTCGAAAAGAAAGGCTTCCTTCTTGCAGGAGCAAAATTAATGGTCATTTCTCAAGAATTGGCTGAGCAACATTATGGCGAGCACAAAGAACGTCCTTTCTTTGGCGAATTAGTGGACTTCATTACTTCAGGTCCTGTCTTCGCAATGGTTTGGGAAGGCGAAAATGTAATCGCTACAGCACGTCAAATGATGGGTGCTACTAACCCTAAAGATGCAGCAGCAGCAACAATTCGTGGCGATTTTGCCGTAACTGTCGGCAAAAACATCATTCACGGATCTGATTCAGCTGAAAGCGCTGTACGTGAAATCGGTTTATTCTTCAAAGAAGAAGAACTTGTTGAGTATTCTAAACTTGTAAACGAGTGGGTTTATTAATTAGTACTCATCACTATATAGGAAGCGGGTTCCATCGTCATTATGCGATGGAACCCGTTTTTTTTGCATTGCTTTTTAAGCTTCCCGGCATGGTAAGGAATTATTGCAGTTTAAAGAAAATATGGCACTCTCCGATATATAAAGGGAAGGACCACTTAAAATAATTATGTGCAGGGGAGTCGTAGGAATGCCTCAAGAATATGAAGAGTTTATTCGCAATATCAAGACGTTGACAGGCATTGATTTGGCATTATATAAGGAAGGGCAAATGAAAAGGCGACTGACATCTCTATATGAAAAAAGAGGATATCATTCATTTCGTGAATACTATAAAGACATTCAAACCAACTCCGAAGTTTTAAATGAGTTTCTGGATAGAATGACAATCAATGTCTCCGAATTTTATCGAAATGCGAAAAGATGGGAAGTGTTGGAGCGGAAAATCCTTCCTGGGTTATTAGCAAGCAAAAAAAAGTTGAAGATTTGGAGCGCGGCCTGTTCAACTGGTGAGGAACCATACACGCTTGCCATGATTTTATCCAATCTGGTTCCACTTAGCCAGATAGAGATATTGGCGACGGATCTGGATGAAAATGTGTTGGCGCGAGCGAAATTGGGGATGTATCCTGAGCGTTCCTTAAATGAAGTGCCTGAAGAAATCAAAAGGAAATACTTTGAAAAAAAAGCGGATTTTTATCGTGTCGATGAAGAAATCAAGAGAAGGGTAACATTTAAAAAGCAAAACCTTCTCGCTGATCGATTTGAACAAGGGTTCGATTTAATCATTTGCCGCAATGTGCTAATTTATTTCACGGAAGAAGCGAAAAATTTGTTATATGAAAATTTCAGTGCATCATTAAGGAGCGGCGGGGTTTTTTTTGTAGGAAGTACAGAGCAAATATTCACCCCTGGAAAATATCAATTTGAAACGATCGACACATTTTTTTATAAGAAAAAGTAAATACTTTTAAAAAAGGGACTGATTCTGCTCATGGGCGTTCAGTCCTTTTCGTTTGTCGAGTTATAGTAAATCCAACAGAATTCTGATTTGAAAGATTAAACTATATCGAAAATGTTTAAGTACTTGTAAAATAGAGTGAAAAGTGATTAAATTCAAACAATATGGTTTTTACGTTTTACATATACCCACATTTCATAAAATTGTGGTATATTGATACATATACACTTTAAAGTGCTAAAAGGGGGCTGGAAGATGAGATATTTAACAGCGGGAGAATCACATGGTCCGCAACTGACTACTATCATTGAAGGATTACCGGCGGGAATGCCGATTTCGAATGAGGATATCAATCAAGAATTGGGACGCCGGCAAAAAGGGCATGGACGTGGAAGAAGGATGCAGATCGAGAAAGATCAGGCTTTTATTTCTTCAGGAATCAGACATGGCTACACTCTCGGTTCACCGGTTGCTTTGGTGGTCGAGAACGATGATTGGAAACATTGGACAAAGATTATGGGAAGTGAAGGGCTTTCAGAAGAGGAAGCTGAAGAAATTAAACGTAAAATCACCCGGCCTCGTCCTGGTCATGCCGACTTGAACGGCGGGATTAAATATGGGCACCGCGATTTGAGAAATGTTCTGGAACGATCTTCAGCCCGTGAAACGACAGTAAGGGTGGCAGCAGGTTCTGTCGCAAAAAAACTTTTGTCTTTATTGGGGATTGAAGTGGCATCGCATGTTTTGGAAATTGGCGGAGTGAAGGCAGAACCGCCAAAATATGAAACGATCCAGCAATTGCAACAAGTAACAGAAGAATCTTCCGTTAGATGTTTCGACAAAAACGTTGAGCAGCAGATGAAGGATGCAATTGATGAAGCGAAACAAAAAGGTGATTCCATCGGCGGAATCGTCGAAGTCATTGTAGAAGGAATGCCGGTGGGAGTGGGAAGTTATGTGCATTATGACCGTAAGCTTGATGCAAAACTAGCCGCAGCGATAATGAGCATCAATGCATTCAAAGGTGTGGAAATAGGTCTAGGATTTGAAGCGGCCCATCTATTCGGCAGTGATGTCCATGATGAAATCGCATGGGATGAAGAACAGGGTTATTACCGGAAAACCAATCGCCTTGGCGGTTTTGAAGGCGGTATGACAACTGGAATGCCGATAGTTGTACGCGGTGTGATGAAGCCGATCCCCACTTTATATAAACCTTTGAAAAGTGTTGATATCGATACGAAGGAAGTGTTTGAAGCAAGTGTCGAGCGTTCCGATAGTTGTGCGGTCCCTGCAGCAGCAGTGGTAGCTGAGGCGGTAGTGGCATGGGAACTGGCGGCTGCCATCGTTGATCAATTCCCTTCAGATCGTTATGAGCAATTAGCAGAGTACATAAGATCATATCGGGAAGAAGTAAAGGGGTTTTAAATCATGGAATCCATTCAAATTAAAACGGCTTCCAAGCAATACCCGGTTTTAATTGGCAAGAAGGCAATCAATGAATTGCCCGAATTAATAACACGTGAACTGAATCATCTAAACAAGATTCTGATCATAACTGATGAGAAAGTGGCGGCACTTCATTTGCAGACCGTGAAGGACGCCCTGCTCAAGACGGGAAAACCGGTCTTGCATCATGTAGTGCCAGAAGGGGAGCATGCTAAAACATTCGATGTGTTTTATGAATGCCAAAGCTTCTGCTTATCCCAACAGATTAATCGCAAGTCATTGATCATCGCCCTTGGCGGCGGTGCAGTCGGTGACTTGGCCGGATTCGTTGCAGCTACTTTTATGAGAGGGATTCCATTTATACAGGTTCCGACGACTTTGCTTGCCCACGATAGTGCAGTGGGCGGCAAGGTTGCCATCAATCACCCGCTAGGGAAAAATATGATTGGGGCCTTTCATCAGCCTGAAGCGGTCATTTATGATCTGGAATTTTTAAAGACTCTGCCACTTAAAGAATTAAGGTCAGGTTTTGCAGAAGTCATTAAACATTCCTTGATAGCAGATAATGAGCTTTATCTATGGTTAAAGTCGAATATTGTTGATTTGAATGATATAACGGATGAGCAATTCCTTACCATGATTACAAAAGGGATTGGCATTAAAGCTAAAATTGTCGAAGAGGATGAGAAGGAAAACGGCATTCGTGCCTTTTTGAATTTTGGTCATACGCTTGGACATGCAGTGGAAGGTTCAATGGGATACGGAAACTTTACGCATGGGGAATCGATTTTAATCGGGATGGTATATGCACTTAAATTAAGCAGAAAGAAAGTGGATCTCGATTTTAAACTGGATGAGTTTATTGACTGGGTTTCTTCTTTAGGTTATCAAATAACCATTCCAACCCGACTTGAACATGCAATGCTGCTTGAATTAATGAAAACAGACAAAAAATCGGTCAATGATGCAGCTACCTTTGTCCTGCTAAACGAAGTGGGGTCACCGCTATTAATGGATATAGCCGACTCTGAGCTGATAGAGGAAATGACGGAGATGATTTAGAGTTCAGGAGAAGGGGGACTATGTGTGATAAGAGGAATAAGGGGTGCCACTACAGTAGAAAGAGACACAGAAATGGAAGTGATTTCTGCTGTCGAAAAGTTGATGGCCGAGATCATTCAGGTCAATGAAATTGATCCCGATATGGTAGCTTCTGTATTTTTTTCTGCTACGGAAGAGATTCGTTCTGTCTTCCCTGCCAAAGCCTTGAGGAAATTCGAAGGCTGGACTTATGTACCGGTTACATGCATGAAAGAAATACCGGTGAGCAATTCCTTGCCATTTTGCATCCGGGTTATGATCCACGTAAATACGACAAAATCTCAAAAAGAGATACAGCATGTTTACCAGGCAGGGGCTACCGTATTACGGCCAGATTTGACAAAGCGGATATAAGATGATTATAAATCTATGAATATGATATACTATTCTCACACTTTCTTACTTTAAAGTGATAAAAATATAGAGGTGATTGACATGAAATGGAATGAAGCGGTCCTTTCCTTGAAGTCTTATCAACCGGGAAAATCCACTGATGAAGTGAAAAAATTATACGGGTTGGAAAAAATCACGAAATTAGCTTCAAATGAAAATCCTTTTGGCTGTTCGGAAAAGGTCAAGGAATCCGTTAGGAATTCAACCCATTCGTTTGCCATCTATCCAGATGGATATGCAACGATGCTAAGGGAAGCTGTTGCGAAACATACAGGTGTGAAAGAAACTCAGCTTATTTTTGGAAATGGATCTGATGAGAACATTCAAATCATCTCCAGGAGTCTATTGGGAGCTGGAAAGAATACGGTCATGGCAACAGGCACTTTTTCGCAGTATCGCCATAATGCCACGCTAGAAGGAGCGGAAATCAGGGAAGTTCCTCATATTGACGGTGCTCATGATCTAGAAGGAATGCTTAAAGTAATAGATGATGAAACAGCGGTTGTCTGGCTTTGTACACCGAATAATCCAACAGGTAAATACATTTCGGAACAGGACTTATTATCGTTCATCGAAAAAGTGCCGGAAGATGTTCTTATCGTTTTGGATGAAGCTTATTGTGAATATGCAAACGCTGAGGATTACCCGAGAACGAATCAATGGATTAATAAATATAAAAATTTGATCATACTCCGGACTTTCTCGAAAATTTATGGACTTGCCAGTTTTAGGGTAGGGTACGGTTTGGCGGATGAGGATATCATCCAGAAATTAGATCCATCACGGGAACCATTCAATGTGAACACATTTGCACAGAATATCGCTATCGTCGCTTTGGAAGATCAGGCCTTCATTGAAAAATGCAAGGAAGAAAATCAAAAAGGGTTAAAGCAGTACTATGAATTTTGCAATAAGGAAAATTTGGCTTATTATCCGTCACAAGGTAATTTCATCTTTATCCATTTTAAACAGGATGCCGATGTGGTATTTCAATATTTGCTTGAGCGCGGCTTCATCGCAAGGTCGGGGAAATCTTTCGGTTTTCCAAACAGCCTGAGGGTGACGATTGGTTCTACGGAAGAAAATGAAGGAATGATCCATGCTATTAAAGCTTTTTTGAATGAAGTTGAGGCACCTTCTGATTCGCTGCTTTAACGTTTCATCAAACCTAGAGGAGCATAAAAGATGCGGGGGAGAGAAGAGTGAAGGGTAAGGTTTTTGTAATAGGTTTAGGTCTAATAGGCGGATCACTGGCCATGGCTGTACGCCATGCACATCCTGAAGCCGTGATTGTTGGTATGGACCTAAGTGAAAAGAATATTCAACTATCGATGCTATTGGGGATCATTGATGATTCTGTATCATCTTTGGAAGCGGGAGCATGTGAAGCTGATTTGATTCTACTTGCTGTGCCTGTCAATGAAACCGTGAAGATTTTAGCTCAATTGGCTGATATGGATTTAAAAAGTGAGGTCCTCATATCTGATGCAGGAAGTACGAAGGATACAGTCGTTAAGGCAGCGAAACCATTGATAGATAAAGGGGTGGCCTTCATCGGGGGGCACCCTATGGCTGGTTCCCATAAGAGCGGCGCTGCGGCAGCCAAATTACATTTATTCGAACATGCATTTTATTTGCTAACTCCCGGGGATTCCATCAAAGAAGAAAAGGTTGAGCAGCTGAAAGGGTGGCTGCAGGGGACAAGAGCTAACTTTCTTATTGTTAGTCCTGCCACACATGATAAGCTGACTGGGGTCATTAGTCATTTTCCGCATATTGTCGCATCGGGGCTCGTTAAGCAGGCAGAAAATTACAGTAAGGAAAACAAGTTGATTTCAAGGCTCGCAGCAGGTGGATTCCGGGATATTACCAGAATCGCCTCAAGCAGTCCGGAAATGTGGCGTGACATTTTGTTACATAACCGGGAAGTGCTGCTTGAATTAATGAATGATTGGCTGAATGAAATGGAGCATATAAAAGGTCTGGTTGCGAATGAAGATAGTGAAGAAATCCTTCGATTCTTTACCGATGCCAAGATTTTCAGGGATGATTTGCCGACACATGCGAAAGGCGCCATACCAGCGTTTTATGATTTATATATCGATATACCGGATTATGCCGGAATAATTTCTGAGATTACCGGATATTTGGCACAAGAAGGTATCAGCATTACAAACATAAGGATCATTGAAACCAGGGAAGAGATATACGGTGTGCTGGTCATCAGTTTCCAAACGGATGTTGATCGCATAAAAGCTGCGGAGTGTATTTCAAGACATACAGATTATGAAACGATCCTGGCATAATAATATAGGGAAGGATGGTTTTATGAATACTAAAAAATTACAAACGAACATTCAAACATTGCGTGGTTCGATTGCCATACCTGGAGATAAGTCGATCTCCCATCGTTCGATAATGTTTGGAGCCCTTGCCGAAGGGGAAACGACAGTAACTAATTTTCTTCCAGGAGCTGATTGTTTAAGTACGATTTCCTGTTTTAAGCAGCTAGGAGTCCATATTGAACAAGATGGCCAGCACGTCAAAATTGAAGGCAAAGGTTTTAATGGATTAAAGGAACCTGAATCAGTACTGGATGTCGGAAATTCTGGTACCACGATCAGGTTAATGATGGGCATATTGGCAGGACAGGATTTTTCAGCCGTTTTGGCAGGTGACGAATCGATAGCCAAACGTCCAATGACCCGGGTAGTAAACCCTCTTCGTCAGATGGGAGCAGCCATTGATGGCCGAAAAGGAGCAGAATATACTCCCCTCGCCATAAGAGGAGGCAAATTACAAGGGTTTCGCTACGAATTGCCTGTAGCGAGTGCACAGGTGAAATCTGCGATAATCTTGGCTGGTTTACAGGCAGAAGGTGAAACGATCATTATCGAACCGGAAGAGACCCGTGATCATACAGAACGAATGATCCAGGAGTTTGGCGGAAAAATCGAAAAAGACGGCCAAACGATTAAAGTAAGCGGAAATCAAGTCTTCAAAGGGACGAACATCCATGTGCCGGGTGATATTTCTTCGGCAGCTTTCTTCATGGTGGCTGCAGCGATTACGGAAAATAGTGAAGTGGTATTAAAGAATGTGGGCCTTAATTCGACAAGGACTGGAATCATCGAAGTCATGAAATCGATGGGTGCTGATATCACGATAGAGAAGAAGACGAGCGAGGGCGAACCTGCAGGTGACATCACGGTCAGAAGCTCCCGATTAAAAGGAACGACCATCAGCGGTGATTTAATTCCCCGTCTCATCGATGAAATACCGGTAATTGCACTTCTGGCGACACAGGCAGAAGGGGTAACGACAATCAAGGATGCAGCAGAATTAAAAGTGAAAGAGACGAATCGAATTGATACTGTTGCAAATGAGCTTTCCATCCTGGGGGCAGATATAACCCCGACAGCAGACGGATTGATCATCAAAGGCCGTAAAGCCCTGAATGGAGGTACGGTTACAAGCCATGGGGATCATCGTATCGGGATGATGCTTGCTGTAGCGGCTTTGATAACGGATGGGGAAGTGGAACTTGCCGACCCTGATGCCATCGATGTATCGTATCCACAATTTTTTGGGCATTTGACGCAATTGATAAAGTAAATATAAAAAAAGTTTACATACCTTATTTGGTCTGTAAACTTTTTTTAAATGCTCAAAAGTGTTGAAAGCGCTAACATCAGGGCTATTTTGTATCTGTATTGATCATGAAAATAATGAAAAAGGGGTTCATGATCAAAAAGGAGATTTACCACAGCGTGGAGAATTAACTAGTAACCTTTTTTTAATGAGAATGGGAGGGGACTTCATCGATGGAATACAAGGCTGCAGTATGGTAAACTAATGAATACTGTTTACTATGCATCTCACGATTACATGGTATTTTGTTCTTAATGGCAGAATATGTTACATTATGGCGTGAATGTGTATGACTAGGGACCAAGTCTATCATGCAAAAGGAAGGATTCAACAATGAACACAGTGGAACAAGTTATACAGCATTTAAAAAAAGGGGAATTAACAGAAGCTCTTAAACATATAAATCGAATTAAATCATCAGAGTCAGCAGAGGACATTTTATTGCTGGCCGAAGAAATGCTCCAGCTTGGCTTTGCGGAAGAGGCAAAGGATCTTTTTGAACATCTGCTGCAACTCTATCCCGATGAAGGAGAATTGATTGTTTCGTTGGCGGAAATCCTGATTGATATGGACCAGGAAGATGAAGCGATGCTGATGCTTGAAAAAGTAAGTGCAGATGATGAAGTATATCCAAGTGCTTTGCTTTTGGAAGCGGACCTTTATCAATTACAGGGGATGGATGAGGTCAGCGAACGGAAATTACTGCAGGCTAAGGAAATGCTTCCAGATGAGATCATCATTGATTTTGCGCTAGCTGAACTGTTCTTTCATCAAGGCAGGGATCAGGAAGCCATTGCAAATTACATAAAGGTTTTGGAACAGGAACAAGAAATCGCTGGTGTTAATGTCAATCAGAGGCTTGCTGAAGCATTAAGCAGCTCGGGCAAGTTCGAGGAGGCCCTTCCGCACTTTGAGAAGGTCTTGAAGGATGGACTTGAAATCAATACTTTATTTGAATATGCATTTACAGCTTTTCAGGCAGGTCTTTATGAGACAGCCGTACGAAAGTTTATTGAACTGAAAGAATTAGATCATGAATATCATTCACTATATTTGTACCTGGCAAAGAGTTATGAACATCTTGAAGATCTCGAAAATGCCTTGAAAACGGTCAAAGAAGGAATCAAGGCTGATGAATTCAATAAGGAACTTTACTTCTTCGGTGGTAAAATAGCCTTGAAAAGCGGTCTTGACGAAGAGGCTGAAAATCTATTTAAAGAAGCACTTGCCATTGATCCGGGATATCTGGAAGCTGCACTCACCCTTTTGAAATTGTATATGCACCAAGAAAGGTATGAAGATGTATTGGAGTGTATAGGTGAAGTAAGGCGATATGGAGAGGATGATCCTCAGTTTGACTGGATAGCTGCTGTATCTTATCAACATACCGAACAATTTAAAGAGTCATTAACCAGCTATCATAAAGCATATAATTCATTCAAGAGCAATCAAGATTTCCTTGAAGATTATGGTTTCTTTTTAATTGAAGAAGGAGACAGAGCCACATCTAGAGAAGTATTTAATAAGCTGCTTGAGATGAATCCGGCGAATGATGAGTATGCAATGATTTTGGAGCGGCTAGGTGAAAACACAGAGGAAATGTAGATAAGTGAAACAAAACTAAATCAAGACAGAGGAGGGAATTCATGGTGGCTGCCCCTGTTTCTGTGAATGAGAAGAAGGATTTTATTCGGTGGTTCTTAAATCATTATCAACTGAAACGAAGAGAATGCGTGTGGATATTGAATTACTTAATGAGTCATGATCAACTGATGAAAAAGGTTCATTTTGTAGAAAATGCACAATATTGCCCACGTGGACTGATTATGTCGACACATTGTGTGGATGAGGTCCCTTTCAGGTTCTATAAGTCCAATATCATGACGACCGATGCAGAGAAATCTTTTCATGATATCCGTTTAAATCGGGATGAAGACATTTATATTCAGCTTAATTTTAAATCGTCTTACTCTTCCTATCAATATGCAGCGGTACTCGAGCACAATCCCTTCATGCCGAAATCGACGGCATCGAATGAAAAAGATCAGCTGCTAGCTGAACAATTTTTAGAAAGAAGCATGTTGTATTTTCAAAGGGACCGTCTGCTTAAGGAAATCGATGAAGCGCTTGATAAGCATGATGAACAAGCATTTAAGGATTTAACCGAACAATTGAATCAATTGAAAGTACTTGGATGAAATAAATTGACCTTTCCGTAATCAGGAAAGGTTTTTATTTTTTATAAAACATTGATAAAATCCACATTTTTGTAAAGACTATGGGTATATGGTAAAGATGTTATAAAAATAATGGTAAAATGATAAGGAGTTGATTCAAAAAATCGGGAGTGAAGAAAAAACATGAAGTGGACAGCAAAAGATCTTGACATGTATATGCAGTCAAAAGAGTATGTGGATACCGTTTTGATTCCTTTGGTTCCCCTATCTTTTAAAGGGCAAATGAAACAAACGGGCTCAATGAATGAATTTCTTACCATTTTAAGCTTGGAAATTGAAAAGCAGATGAAAGGTAGAATTCTTTTATTGCCGACATTTCATTATTTAAGTGATGAAATGGATAAGGTTGAACGGTTAAAGCGTTGGGCCAATGAAGTGAAAGAAAATAATTTCGAGCATGTTTTCTTTCTTACATCGGACTTCGAGTGGAAAAAAGAAGAACGGGAATTAGAGAATAATTTAGTATGGATTCCTGCCATTCCCTTGGAAGGGCTTGAAATTGACCAAGCAAGGGAAATGATTAACCAGCAAGTTCTCCAAATCCTTGATATTTTCTCTTATAATTGGAAAAATGAAAAAAAGTAGGATTTTTCGCATTATTTGACACATAGTTGCCACCTTTTGGGTTTTACAAATATTGACCTTGGTAAATTATTGAGATATCATGGAAATGTCCTAGTTTTATAGTGTCGCTATTTATTGGTCCTTTGGGCTCTCAGTATAGTAATAGAGGGGGGGAAAATGCATGAGCAAGCATAATGTTTCACGACGTCAATTCCTTAATTACACACTTACTGGCGTTGGTGGATTTATGGCGGCCGGTATGTTGATGCCTATGGTTAGGTTTGCAATTGATCCTGTATTATCAGCTGATAAAGGCGGGGATTACGTTGCAACTAAGCAGAAGGTAGGTGATCTGACTACCGAACCGACCCGTGTCGACTTTAGTTTTAAACAGGTCGATGGGTGGTATGAGTCTGAAGAAACAAATACAGCTTGGGTTTACAAAACGGATGATGGTAAGATCGTTGCTTTATCTCCAATCTGTAAACATTTAGGCTGTACGGTAGGGTGGAATACGGATAAGACTAATCCGAATCAATTTTTCTGTCCTTGCCATTATGGCAGGTATACGAAAGATGGGATTAATGTGAAAGGGACACCGCCGGTTTCACCATTGGATGTCTTTGACACGAAAGAAAAAGATGGAATACTTTATTTGGGTCAACTAAAACCGCACGGGGAGGCGTAAACATTGCTAACAAAGTTATATGACTGGGTGGACGAGCGTTTAGATATTACGCCGTTATGGCGGGATATTGCTGACCATGAGGTTCCTGAACATGTTAACCCCGCACATCATTTTTCCGCATTCGTATATTGTTTTGGTGGGTTAACTTTCTTTATTACGGTCATCCAAATCTTGTCAGGCATGTTCTTGACGATGTACTATGTCCCGGACATTAAAAACGCTTGGGAATCTGTTTATTATTTGCAAAATGAAGTTGCCTTCGGTCAAATTGTCCGTGGTATGCATCACTGGGGAGCAAGTCTAGTTATCGTTATGATGTTTTTACATACTCTTCGTGTCTTCTTCCAGGGAGCTTACAAAAAACCGCGTGAATTGAACTGGATGGTCGGCGTATTGATTTTCTTCATCATGCTGGCATTAGGCTTGACTGGTTATTTATTGCCATGGGATATGAAAGCGCTATTCGCAACGAAAGTTACGTTGACAATTGTCGAATCGGTACCGTTGATGGGACCGGCACTCAAGACATTGATAGCAGGAGATCCAACCATCGTTGGAGCACAGACATTGACACGATTCTTTGCAATTCATGTATTCTTCCTGCCTGCAGCATTATTTGCATTACTAGCGGCTCATTTCCTGATGATCCGAAAACAAGGAATTTCAGGTCCACTATAAAAGAATGGTGAACCAAGAACCAAAAAAACCTTTTCATAAAGGAGGGGAATTGTTCTATGCATCGTGGGAAAGGTATGAAATTCGTAGGTGACTCGCGTATCTCCGCGAACCGTAAACCGAATATTCCGAAAGATTATTCAGAATATCCTGGGAAAACTGAAGCATTTTGGCCTAATTTCCTTTTAAAAGAATGGATGGTAGGAGCTGTATTTCTTGTAGGGTATCTTTGCCTGACAATCGCACATCCGTCACCATTGGAAAGGATAGCAGATCCTACAGATACAGCGTACATTCCGCTGCCAGACTGGTATTTCCTATTCCTTTACCAATTACTTAAGTATACTTATGCTTCAGGTCCTTATAATGCAATCGGGGCCCTGGTAATACCTGGTTTGGCTTTCGGAGCGTTGCTCCTGGCACCTTTTTTAGATCGTGGTCCAGAGCGGAGCCCGGCAAAACGTCCTTTTGCTGTAGGCTTCATGCTATTGGCAATTGCCGGCGTATTCTATTTGACATGGGAGTCTGCAGCCCACCATGATTGGGAAGCTTCCAAGAAACAAGGAGCGATCGTGGAAGGTGCAGACATTGATAAAGAGAGCGATGGGTATAAACTGATGGATTCCAGTGGCTGTATTAGCTGTCACGGAGCAGAGTTAACTGGTGGAGCAGGAGCGCCAAGCTTAATTGACACAGGCTTAAGTCCAGAAGAAATCTCTAAAATCGCAGTCAAAGGCCAGGGTGCCATGCCAGCTGGCATGTTCAAGGGTACAGATGAAGAATTGGCAACATTAGCTGAATTTGTATCTGGCTTATCGACAAAGTAATATAGCCATCAACATCAATTTCTTTCATAGGCTGTAAATGAAGCTGACGACTACGGTTGTCGGCTTTTTTATTGGTAAATTGAAGCGTATATGAGAAGAAATTGAAATGAATACTTGGTTTTCTGGTTGATGGCCTGTAAAATGAATATACTTGAGAATGTAAGTGAGGGTAAAAGAATGAATGTTATTTACAGTTTGCTTGCAAGCCGGCAAATGCTCGCTTTGTTATTATTAATAAATATATTCGGTACTGCCTATGGATATTATTGGTACGGTAGTCAATTGGAAAACACTCCGGCGATTTTTTTGGCATTTGTACCGGACAGCCCGACAGCTAGCCTGTTCTTTGTATTTGTTTTATTGGGGTTCCTGTTAAGAAGGAATTTCGGACTTATGGAAGCGTTGGCAATCATGACACTATTCAAATATGGAATATGGGCGGTTGCAATGAATTTGATGACCTTCTTGACAACCGGTTCATTGCCATGGGAAGGTTATATGTTAATGGCTTCTCATTTGGGGATGGCGATACAAGGGGTATTATATGCACCATTTTATCGAATAAAACCTTGGCATTTGATAGTGGCTGCGATTTGGACCATACATAATGACATAATCGATTATGTTTTTGAAATGATGCCAATTTATCGTGATTTATTGGTATATATGAATTCGATAGGTTATTTCACTTTTTGGCTCAGTATACTATCCATTTTTGTCGGCTGGTACTTTGGATATAGAAAAAAGCGGACCACCCTATCCATCATCCATTAAAAAGTTAACTCTAAATACAGCTTTGTAAAAGCAGGGTTAACTTTTTTATGTTGAACGAGGTCTACTCATGTTTTTTCTTTCATATCGTTTTAGTAGAGATATGAGGAGGGACGAGTAGCATGTTGAAAAAATTCATATTAACCATTGCTGTTTTATTTGTCGTCTTACATTTCCCTGTCTATGCAGAATCCTCTTCAAGTTTGGAGCAATTAGATAACATTTCCGATAGAGCCTTGGAAATGACCAAGTTGAAGCGATATGGAGATTCGGAAAAGATGCTGACGTTTTTTTCTGACCGGTTTTTAAAAGAGACAGCGAAAGAGCAGATCCTTGACATGGACGAACTTCGAATTATCACTGTAGCTCATAATGAGGCGTTGATGACAATAAAGGATATGAACAAGGGAGATTCCGAAAAGGTTAATTCTGTTACAAAGTTCCGGCTTGTTGTTGATGCGGTCAAGTCTACCCATCAGCCCCTTTGGACAGAGATGGAGGATCAAATGATGAATTCCTTCCAGCAGACAAAGAATGCCGCGATCAACCAAGACACAATTACCTTCAATAGCCAATTGAACTTATTCCTATCACAATATGAAATGATATATCCAAGCTTGAAAGTCGACCTTTCTAAAGAAACGATGCAGCAACTGGACACGAGGATTCAATACATCAACCAATACCGTCCGGAGGTAATCAGTGATGGAGAAAGTCAAAAGGAACTGGATGCGTTGCAAAACGAACTAACCTCCATTTTTGATGATATGGGGGAAGATGATGCAGATCCTTCCCTTTGGTGGGTCATCATATCGACAGGCTCAATCATCATCATGACGCTTTCTTATGTAGGCTGGAGGAAGTATAAAGGTGATAGGGAAAAACCAAGGAAAGAACATAATGATTAAAAAGACAGGGGAAGAGAACACTATATTTGACACGGTTGCCTTCAATCCATAGAATTAAGAGTAATAATAGTTATAGGAGGATACCATGTATTTCATTTATTTGGCGATTATCATTTTAATCCCGATTTATGCACAAATGAAAGTGAAAAGCACATATAAAAAATATTCAAAGGTATCGGCCTCTTCCGGTATGAGCGGTGCTGAGACGGCGCGGGCCATTTTAGATCAAAATGGTCTGTTCAATGTCAGGGTCGAAGAGACACCTGGTATGCTTTCTGACCATTATGACCCAAGGGATAAAACAGTGCGTTTATCATCGGATAACTATCACGGCCATTCAGTTGCCGGTGTAGCGGTCGCAGCCCATGAAGTTGGACATGCGATTCAAGATAAAGAAGCCTATGCATTCTTGCGTTTCCGTCATGCATTAGTACCGGTAGCTAATTTTGGCTCTAACATATCTTGGATTTTGATTTTAATCGGGATGTTAGCTTCAATTCCTGGGTTACTATTGGCGGGTATCGTATTTATGGCCGCCGCTGTATTGTTCCAAGTGATAACCCTGCCGGTTGAATTCAATGCCTCTTCTAGGGCGATGGATCAACTCGTTTCCGCCGGGGTCATCCGGAATGATGAAGAACGGGAAACGAAAAAAGTATTAAGTGCCGCTGCGATGACTTATGTTGCTGCCGCTCTTGTAGCCGTACTGGAATTAGTTCGCCTTCTGCTTATGTATACAGGAATGAGGGAAGAAGATTAATGAGAAAAGGACACCATCTTGGGATGGGGTCCTTTTTTTATTTTTAAGAGTATTTGCTGCACATTGCTAATAAAATTCAGTTGGACAGGGCAACATTCATAAGGGTTGCATTCAATCGGTATGCCACAGTCAATGGATCACCTTTCAATGGGATTCTTGTTCTCATCAAGGGTGAAGCCCTCACCCAATACGTCATGAACTTCACTGACTGATACAAATGCATGAGGGTCCACAGAAGTTATGGCATTTTTTAAGCGGACTAACTCATTTTTCGCAACAACACAATAGAGGACTTCCCGGTCATTGCGTGTAAAGGACCCATAGCCCCTTAATACAGTTACGCCCCGCTCCATATCATTCATGATTTTTTCTGCAATTTCCTTGTTTTTATCACTAATGATCATTGCACCTCTAGCAGCATAGGCTCCTTCTTGCATAAAGTCGATTACTCGGGCACCTATAAAAACGGCAACGAGGGTATACATCGCTTGCCGGTAATCCAGGTAGGTAAGGATGGACAGGCCAATGACGACGGCATCAAAGATGAACATGGTCCGACCCATGCCCATCCCTAAGTAACGATGGGCAAAACGGGCAATGATATCCACTCCGCCTGTTGTACCGCCGTAACGGAAAATGATGCCCAGGCCGACACCAACCGAGACCCCGGCAAACAATGCCACAAGCATCAAATCATTACCAAGATTGATTTCAAATTCGTATCTCTCGAAAACCCATAGCCAAACGGAGAGTCCAACCGTTCCGATAATCGTATAAAAAAAAGATGTGCGCCCTAAATATTTCCACCCGATTAAAAATAAAGGAATATTCAAAATCAAATTAGAATAAGAAGGATTTATCCCGATAAGTTGATATATAATCAAGGTGAGACCGGTGAATCCGCCCTCGGCCAAGTTATTCTGCATGTTAAAATGCACGAGGCCAAATGCGAATATTCCAGCCCCAAAAAGGATGAATATGATATTTTTCAATTTTAAGCCCAAAAGCATGTCCCATACCTCCAAAGGTTTGCATAGCATTAATTTACTTATTATAACTAATTAACCAACTATGGGCAATTTTGATTCGCAAACGTATCTGTTGTCATCTGTTTCACTTTTAGCTAACATGGAGAAGGTATGATGTTTGAAAACGAAAATCAAGAATGGGTGACTCATATGGAAAAGCAAAAGACGATCCAACAAATGCAAGCGGAAGTCGACCAATACATAGGACAATTTAAAGAAGGATATTTCAGCCCTCTCGCCATGCTCGCCCGCATGTCTGAAGAACTTGGGGAATTGGCTAGGGAAGTCAATCATTACCATGGTGAAAAACCAAAGAAAGCGACAGAGGAAGAGAATACCATTGAAGCGGAATTGGGGGACATGCTTTTTGTGTTGATTTGTTTTGCCAATTCTTTAGGGATTGATCTTCAAAACTCGCATGATTTGGTCATGGAAAAATTTACAACCCGCGATAAAGATAGATGGACAAGAAAAGAAGAGGAAATGAAGGAGGAAGGTAAAGATGAGTAAAGTGAAAGTGATTGTAGCAGGTCCACGAGGCAGAATGGGAAATGAAGCGGTGAAGCTTGTACATAGGACAGAAGGGTTTGAATTGGCAGCTGTCATAGATCGCAAGCATAACGGGGAAAGCCTTTCCGCAATAGAAGGTTTTCACGGGATCGAAGCGCCGGTTTTTTCTGATATAAATGAATGCTTTTCTTCTGTAGAGGCAGACGTATTGATCGATTTGACCACACCGGAAGTGGGCATGTTCCATACCGAAACGGCACTTAATCATGGCATCCGCCCCGTAGTGGGAACGACTGGTTTTACAAAAGATGATTTAGCAAAGCTGGATTCATTGACAAAAGAAAAAGGCATTGGTTGCATCATCGCGCCAAACTTTGCAATTGGCGCCATTTTGATGATGAAGTTTTCCCAAATGGCCGCAAAGTATTTCCCGGATGTGGAAATCATAGAAATGCACCATGATCAAAAACTGGATGCACCTTCTGGAACTGCTTCCAAAACGGCAGACATGATTGCAGCGGTACGTGAAACAAAACAACAGGGGCACCCTAATGAAAAAGAAACCATCCAGGGGGCAAGAGGTGCAAATGTAGATGGCATGCATATCCACAGTGTCCGTCTACCGGGACTCGTTGCCCATCAACAGGTGCTTTTCGGAAGTGAAGGAGAGCTATTGACGGTTAGGCATGATTCCTTTAATCGAGCTTCGTTCATGTCAGGAGTCAAACTTGCTGTCGATACCGTCATGAAATTGGATGTTCTTGTATACGGCTTGGAAAATATTATTGAATAGGGATCAGGAGGATTTACGATGAAAATTGCCTTAATTGCCCATGATATGAAAAAAGAAGATATCATTCAATTTGTTACAGCCTATAAAGATGTATTTGAGCAGCATGAATTATTTGCAACAGGTACGACTGGGAAACGAATCATGGAAGAAGTATCACTGCCTGTCCATCGTTTTCATTCAGGACCTCTTGGCGGGGATCAGGAAATAGGTGCAATGATTGCACGCGGAGAAATGGACATGGTCCTATTTTTCCGCGATCCTTTGACATCACAGCCGCATGAACCTGATGTATCGGCGCTTATCCGCCTATCAGATGTATATGAAATTCCCTTGGCAACGAATATGGGCACTGCAGAAGTGCTCATTCAAGGTTTGAAACATGGATATATGGACTGGCTAAAACTAAGGCAAAAACAAGGTGAGATAAATGATAAACAAAAGTAACATAGATATCCTGGCTTTCGGGGCACATGCGGATGATGTTGAAATCGGAATGGGTGGCACGATCGCTAAATATGTGCAACAAGGCAGGAAAATTGTCATTTGTGATTTGACAAAAGCTGAAATGTCGTCCAATGGAACCGTTCCATTGCGGCAAGAGGAAGCCGATAAGGCTGCTGAAATCCTTGGGGTGAAGAGGATTTCCCTTGATCTACCCGACAGGGGCCTTTACATGAAGGCGGAATACATAAATCAAATCATCAAGGTCATTCGCCAATATAAACCTGCCCTTGTATTTGCCCCATTTTTGGAAGACCGCCATCCCGATCATGGTAACTGTGCCAAATTAGTGGAGGAAGCAGTTTTTTCGGCAGGAGTAAGAAAGTATATGGAAGAAGAAGGCATGGATTCCCATCGTGTCCAAAATATGCACTATTATATGATCAATGGGTTTCACAAACCGGACTTTGTCGTGGATATCACTTCTACAATGTCGAAAAAGCTGGATAGCCTTAGGGCATATGGGAGCCAATTCGAAAAAAGTCAAGTATCTGTAGAAACACCGTTAGTTAATGGCTATATCGAGACTGTAGAGGCACGGGAGCGGATGTTTGGCAAAGAAGTGGGTGTCGCCTTTGCGGAGGGATTCATGACAAAAAAACCGTTACTTATCGATGCCGACTTGTTAGGAGAATAATAATCTTATGAAATTAAAAATTGGAATTACCTGTTACCCGACAGTTGGGGGTTCTGGTGTCGTAGCAACTGAATTAGGTAAGATGCTTGCAGAAAAAGGACATGAAATACATTTCATTTCTTCAAGCATCCCTTTTCGCTTAAATAAGATGTACTGTAATATTTTTTATCACCAGGTTGAAGTGAACTCATATTCAGTCTTTCAATATCCACCATATGACCTGGCGCTTGCGAGCAAGATGGCGGATGTCGTAAAACGGGAGAAATTAGATATCTTACACGTTCACTATGCAATTCCACATGCTGTTTGTGCGATCCTTGCAAAGCAGATGTCAGGTAATGAAGTAAAGATCGTAACTACACTGCATGGTACGGATATCACTGTTTTGGGCCAGGATCCCTCATTGACCAATTTGATTAAATTCGGCATAGAGCAATCAGATGTCGTTACAGGAGTATCTAATTCCCTTGTTCAGCAAACGCACGAATTAATCGCACCGGATAAGGAAATCAAAACCGTTTATAATTTTATTGATGAAAGAGAGTACCGTAAAACCGATTCCGATTACCTTAAGGATGAATACGGAATCAGGGAAGATGAAAAAGTGATCATACATGTTTCGAATTTCCGTTCGGTCAAGCGAGTGAAAGATGTCATCCAGGCGTTTTATTTAACTCAAAAGAAAATGCCTGCAAAGCTACTGCTCGTAGGAGACGGGCCGGAAGTGACAACCGTATTGAAATTGGCTAAAGATCTTGGAATCGATGATGCGGTCTTGTTCCTTGGTAAGCAGGATAACCTTGCGGAATTATATTCAATCAGTGATTTGATATTCCTGTTATCGGAAAAAGAGAGTTTCGGACTTGTGCTGCTCGAGGCGATGGCATGTGGAGTTCCTTGTATCGGGACGAATATCGGGGGAATACCCGAAGTCATCGTTGATGGGGAGACTGGTTATATTTGTGAACTGGGAGATGTCAAAATGGTTGCTGAAAAAGCGATTGGACTTTTAAGCGACCCGAGTTTACATAAACGCTTTTCTGAAGCTGCGCTTGAAAGGGCCAATACCGATTTTCATAGTGATACGATTATGTCAGAGTATGAAGCCATCTACATTCAAGCACTTGAAGGTAAATCCATGGAATAGGGAGGAGACGCTGATGGATCGATTATTCTTGAAATCAGTACCCATTCTGGAATTGATTGAAGAAGCAGGATATGAGGCTTATTTCGTTGGCGGCTCTGTAAGGGATTATATCCTTGGCAGGCCCATAAACGATGTGGACATCGCTTCTTCCGCCACACCCCAGGAAATCAAAAGGATTTTTCCTAATACGGCTGATATCGGAATCGACCACGGTACAGTGCTTGTCATTACGGATACGGGTACATACGAAATTACGACGTTTAGAACGGAAAGCGGGTATTCGGACTTTCGCAGGCCCGATGCCGTAGAGTTTGTCCGTTCTTTGACCGAAGATTTGCAAAGAAGAGATTTTACCATGAATGCAATAGCAATGGATAAGACCGGAAAGATCATCGATCCATTTAATGGTAAGCGCGATTTGGCACAAAAAAGGATTATCACGGTTGGTAACCCGCATGAAAGGTTTCATGAGGATGCATTGAGAATGATGCGTGCTTTAAGGTTCGTCAGTCAACTTGATTTTGAACTGGATCATGAAACCTTTGATTCCCTTAAAGAGAACGCCCGGAACATCAGTGAAATCGCTGTCGAAAGAATCCTGGTTGAATTTGAGAAACTAGCGGCCGGCTCCAATAAGATAAAGGCTTTCTCACTCTTGCTTGAAAGCGGATTATATCAATACCTGCCTCTATTCTCAAGTAAAAAAGAACATCTAATGGACTTACTGAACCTGCCGCTTCATCAACTGAATGCGGCAGAAATATGGTCTATCATCATGATTCACACAAAGGATCAAGAAATCGAAGAGGCTTTGAGGGCATGGAAGCTGCCATTGAAAACCATAAGAAACGTTCAACGTACGATAAAGCTGGTGAAGAGTAAGGAACCAGCAGCCATCGATGTATTTCAGGCAGGTCATGGCATAACGGTACAAGCTGCTAAAGTCAGAGCTGCACTGAATGGCGGGAATGTATCGGATGCTGAAGAGAATGCACACCACCGCTATAATGGACTTATTATAAAACAAATGTCGGATCTTGCCGTCACGGGGACGGATTTACTGATTTGGCATCAAGAAAAGCCAGGTCCATGGGTCAAGGAATACTTGGAAAAAATATTGAAAGCTGTCTTGAATGAAGAATTAAGAAATGATAAAGAAGAAATTAAGAGGTGGCTGGTGAAATGCAATCTGAGTTAAGAACAAAGCTGATGGAAGCCCTCTCAAAAGCGGATGGTGCGTTTATATCCGGTCAGGAAATTGCTGAATACATTGGCTGTTCACGCACAGCGGTCTGGAAGCATATAGAAGACCTGCGCAGTGAAGGGTATAATGTCGAAGCTGTTAGGAAAAAAGGCTACCGGATCATATCGGCGCCGGAAAAAGTGTCCGAGAGCGAAATACAACTTGGCTTGGAAACAAAAACGATCGGCAAAATGATCCATTATCAGGAAACTGTGGAATCCACTCAAAAAATTGCGCATCAACTAGCAAATGAAGGTGTTCAGGAGGGAACCCTCGTCGTTGCCGAGGAGCAGTTATCCGGAAAAGGAAGGCTAATGAGATCTTGGCATTCCCCAAAATTCAGCGGGATATGGATGAGTCTGATCCTAAGACCGAAAATTCCGATTCATGAGGCGCCACAACTTACATTATTGGCCGCGGTCGCTGTAGCTCAGGCCATAGAGGATACCACTGATTTGAAGCCGCAGATAAAGTGGCCGAATGATATTTTGGTGAATCGCAAGAAAGTGGTGGGCATCCTGACGGAGATGCAGGCGGAGTCAGATAGAATCCATTCTGTCATTATCGGAATTGGAATGAATATCAATCAGCAATTGGAGGATTTTCCTGAAGAACTGCAGGAAAAAGCGTCTTCCCTTCTCATAGAAAGTGGAGGGACGGTTTCAAGGTCCAAGGTCATTCAACGAGCATTATTTCGTCTTGAAAATTTGTACGAACTCTATTTGGATCAAGGGTTCATGCCTATAAAGGATTTATGGGAGAGTTATGCAATCAGTCTTGGACAGGTAATCAAAGCCAGTACCGTTAATGACACGATTGTCGGAAAGGCATTGGGCATAACGGATTCAGGCGTTTTACTTCTCGAAGACGGAAAAGGTACCGTACATTCGATATATTCTGCAGATATTGAAATTCAGTAGATTTTTGTCAAATTCGTGAAAATTAAATAGAAAATTTCAATTTTGCTTGATATAATGCAAGTGGGCAGTATCTTATTTGAACTGCACCCCCATAAATACCAAATTATTTGAAAATCTGCCTTGATCCAGAGAACTGGACTGGGACGGAGGGATGAAACTTCTGATGAAACAAAGGGATTGACTAAAAAGCTAAGTGCTGTTTATTGATCGAATTGTGGCTTTTCATGCCATTTTTCGTAGCGAAACAGATACTTTTTTAGTCAGTCCTTTTTTTGCGCATGAATGTATAGACACCAGTTTTAGCTGATGTTTTCATCTCCTCCATTAAAAGGAGGAAACGTAATGAAATTGTCCGGAGATTTTTTGAAGATGAAACAAAATCAAGAGAAGATTGTGATGCTCACGGCTTATGATTACCCGTCAGCAAAGTTAGCCGAACAATCAGGTGTAGACATGATTTTAGTCGGTGATTCTTTAGGAATGGTCGTATTAGGGTATGACTCAACGATTCCAGTTACGGTGAATGACATGATCCATCATACAAAGGCAGTAAAACGCGGGGCGCCAAATACATTTGTCGTGACGGATATGCCCTTTATGAGCTATCACCTATCTATGGATGAAACACTGAAGAATGCAGCCCGGATCATGCAGGAAGGTCATGCGGATGCCGTGAAGCTCGAGGGAGCGGATGATGTTGTTGAAAAAATATCAGCATTGACAAAGGCAGGCATCCCGGTTGTAGCCCATCTTGGATTGACTCCTCAATCCGTCGGCGTTCTGGGCGGATATAAAGTGCAAGGAAAAGATGCAGAAAGTGCAGCACAGCTCTTGGAAGATGCGAGAAAGTGTGAAGCGGCAGGGGCGATGCTAGTAGTTTTTGAATGTGTTCCATATCAAGTGGGGGAACTCGTCACACGGAACCTCGAAATTCCAACCATTGGAATTGGAGCAGGCGCAGAAACGGATGGTCAAGTCCTCGTTTACCATGATCTCATCAAGTATGGGGTAGACCGGCTAGCGAAATTCGTAAAAGTTTATGGAGATGCAAATGAACTGATTGGCCAATCGATTACAAGCTTTGTGAATGAAGTGAAATCTAAAGATTTTCCGTCGGAAGAACATACATTCACGATGAAGGAAGAGCAACTTTCTGAACTTTACGGAGGAAAAAGATGAAAACTTTTACATCAGCAGCTGATTTGCAATTGGCACTTAGAGAGGATAAAAACAATCACAAAAGCATTGGCTATGTAGCGACAATGGGGTTTTTGCATGAAGGGCATGCAACCCTCCTGGAAAAGGCCCGCAAAGAAAATGATATTGTGGTATTGAGTATTTTTGTAAATCCGATGCAGTTTGGACCGAATGAGGATTTTGAAACATATCCACGGGATTTGGAACGGGATGAAAATGTCGCTGCCAATGGCGGAGTGGATTACCTCTTCTATCCAACAGTCCATGAAATGTACGGTGAAGAACCATCTGTGAAAGTTGTTGTCCAAAGCAGGACGGATGTTTTATGCGGGAGACAAAGGCCTGGACACTTTGATGGTGTAGCGACAGTCTTAACGAAATTCTTCAATATCATCCTTCCCGATAGAGCTTACTTTGGTAAGAAGGATGCCCAGCAAGTCGCCGTGATAGATGGCCTGATCAAAGACTTCAATTTCCCTATCCAGCTTGTTGCTGTAGATACCGTACGCGAGGAAGATGGGTTAGCGAAGAGCTCGCGAAATGTGAACCTGTCAGATCAAGAACGCATGGAGGCTAAAGAGCTGTACCAAAGTTTATTGAAGGCCAAAGAGGCGGTTGAATCAGGTGAAAGAAATGCAGCTACCGTCACGGCTCTAATCAGTGAACATATTGCTGCCCAAACAAGTGGCGTGATCGACTATATTGAAGTCTATCAATACCCGGAACTTAAACCACTTGAATCACTGGCAGGAAACATCATCATTGCAATGGCTGTAAAGTTCAAGCATGCAAGACTAATTGATAATATCACCTTATATATAGAATAAATCATAAGATCAGGGGGAATTGAGATGTTTCGAACGATGATGAATGGAAAAATCCACCGTGCACGGGTAACTGAAGCTAATTTGAATTATGTAGGCAGCATTACGATTGATGAAGATATAATAGATGCGGTGGGCATTCTGCCTAATGAAAAAGTCGCCATCGTGAATAATAATAATGGTGCAAGGCTTGAAACGTATGTCATTGCGGGTGAACGGGGTAGCGGTGTCGTGTGTTTGAATGGAGCGGCAGCAAGACTGGTGCAGCCGGATGATATCGTGATAATCATTTCTTATGTGATGGTTTCTGAGGAAAAACTGGGAGATCACAAACCAAAAGTTGCGATCATGGATGAAAACAATAAAATCATTGATTTAATTTCAAACGAACCTGCAGCTACAATCATGTAAGCGGAGGGCCGGCACATGTGCATGAAACATGCATACAGGTGCCGGCCCTTTTCGTCTGTTGATGAACGGCTTGTTTCCTTTATTACGATTATTATGGTATAAAAAAGATAAGAGAATTCCATCAGGAAGTGGAGAAAGTGAAGTTTGAGGTGTACAATTCATGATGCAACGATATGTAGTGGTCGATTTGGAAACAACAGGGAATTCTCCGAAAAAAGGAGATAGAATCATTCAATTTGCTGGAGTGGTCATCGAAAATGACCAAATTGTGGATGAATACTCGACATTCATCCACCCTGGACAGGAAATTTCCTTGTTTATTGAAGAATTGACCGGAATAAGCAACGAGACGGTAAAAAATGCACCTGACTTTGAAGATGTTGCAGCAAATATTGCCCGGCTTATAGAAGGGGCTTGTTTTGTTGCCCATAATGTTTTATTTGATTTATCCTTTTTACAGGAAGAACTAGTGCGATGCGGGTTTGAGCCGTTTTATGGTTCCACCCTTGATACAGTGGAGTTAGCGAAAATATTAAAACCAACATCCGATGGATATAAGCTTCACCAGCTGGCTAAAGAAGAAAACCTAGATCATTCCAGGCCCCATCAAGCGGATAGTGATGCATATGCCACCGCTTTATTGTTGTTGGAATTGAAAAAAAAGCTGATGAATCTTCCAGTCATGACACTAAAACAGTTGTATCGGTTATCTTATTCTTTACAAAGTGAGGTTTCCGAATTAATAGATGCTTGCATTGCAAGCAAACTTGCTAAAGCAGAAGTCCATTCACCTGATCTAATTACTTATAGGGGCCTTGCCTTTAAAAAGGCCGAACATGAAGGTGATCATAAAGACACGGGGGCGAAATTCCCGCTCGACAATGAGGAAAAAATAGCCATGCTTCAAAATGCATTCCCGGCATTCGAAGCAAGAAGCGGACAACTTGATATGATGAACCTGATCCACAATTCTTTCGAAACCAGCCAGGATGCAATCATTGAAGCTGGAACAGGTATTGGAAAATCCATAGGTTATCTGCTTCCGGCTGTTTATTTTGCAAAAAAACATCAAAAACCTGTCGTCGTTTCGACGTATACGCTTCAGCTGCAGGACCAACTTCTTCAAAACGAGGTTCCTAAGCTTAAAAAAATCCTTCCTTTTACCTTTCAAGCTGTTTTACTGAAGGGGAGAAGCAATTATTTGAGCTTGGCAAAGTTCGAAAGGGCTTTGCGTGAAAAGGAAGATAATTATGAAACGGCCTTAACGAAAATGCAGATATTGGTTTGGCTTACTGAAACCGTAACAGGTGATAAAGATGAATTGAACCTTACAAGCGGCGGTCAGCTATTTTGGAATAGGCTTCAAAGTGATGGTCTTACATACGCCGGTTTAAAACAGCCCTGGCTTGAACTGGATTTTTTTGAACGGGCAAAAAAAATAGCTGCCAAGGCGGATATCATCATTACTAACCATTCATTTTTAATGACGGATCTGCTTACAGAAGACGCATTGATCCCCAAAAAAGGGTATTTGGTTCTCGATGAAGCACACCATTTGGAACAGGCTGCATCCAAACAGCTTGGGAGCAGGCTTAATTACATTTCGGTGAAGACGATTTTGAACAGACTGGGGACATCTGATCAAAAGCAATTATTATATAAATTGGACAGGATGCTCTTAAATAACGGACTGACGGATGGAAAGTCTTCACATGAATTAGATCAGAAGCTTAGTGATTTTTCGTATGAATTCGAACAGCTTTTTTATTACCTTTCCAATCAGGCGGAAAAACTTTCACGTTCTGTGAGCCCAAAACGGCTTTCATTCAAAATAAATGATGGAAGATGGGGTAAAGCGATTCTTGTCGCTGAGCGGTTGGTGGATTTATTAGGATACATCATCAAGGAGTTAGAGAAAAGATTGGCCCTTTTATTGAATAATGAGTCCCCATTAGGAAAAAATTCATTATTTCACTTGAATGATATCGAGGTGCTGCTTGGACATTTACAGGATACCAGGGACTCCTTGCATGAGTTTTTCATCAAGCCCCACGAAGAAAATATTTATTGGCTTGATTATACGAATGCAGCACCTCAGCATGGGGTGACTTTGACGGTTCAGCCGATTGCAGGCAGTAAACGGCTATGGGATTCCTATTTCGGGCGCCAGAAAAGTGTGGTCATGACATCGGCAACCCTTGTGGTGAAGGATTCTTTTAAGTATTTTAAGGAACAACTCGGATTAGAGAATGAGCCGATCCAGACAGCAAGTTTTCCATCACCCTTCCCTTATAAGGAACTCGTAAAGGTACTGGTTCCAAATGATCTGCCAGATATCAATTGTTTATCGGTGGAGGAATTCTCCGAAACCGCGGCAAACCATATTATTGCTGCCGCTCAGGCAGCGAAAGGGAGAATGATGGTATTATTCACCTCGCATGAAATGCTGCGGGCGACCTATCATTCGGTCAAAGATTGTGGTGTTCTGGATGAGTTCACCCTGTTTGCACAAGGGATTTCTGGCGGAAGCCGGATGAGGCTGCTCAGGAATTTCCAAAACTTCGAGAAAGCGGTCCTGTTTGGGACAACCAGCCTATGGGAGGGCGTCGATATCCCGGGCGAGGATTTATCTTGTTTAATCATTGTCAGGCTGCCTTTTTCGCCACCGGATGAACCTGTGACAGCTGCAAAATGCCAACTTCTCGAGAAGCAGGGGCGCAATCCATTCTCTGAGTATTCATTACCCGAAGCCCTATTAAGGTTCCGACAAGGTTTCGGCAGGCTTATACGCACTCCAGAAGATAAAGGGATTTTGGTTATACTTGATCGCCGCATCATCACTGCCAAATACGGAACTGAATTTCAAAAGGCCATTCCGAAAGTGGACTGGCACCAAGGCTCTATATCAGAAATGGCTGAAATGATAGAAGAGTGGATTTAAAGAATCTTGATTATTCATTAATCCAGGAATTTTTATGAATTTATAAAGAAATATAACCTTTGAACTGGTATAATGTGATAGGTGGTAAAGCCTTCAAATCCTATTCATACCAGTGGTTGTTGACAATTTATTAAAATGGAGGGGCGTTTTCATGGAAAGTAAAATCGAAGTAATTTCAACAGTCAGGTTGCAACATTCTCCTGATCTGTATAAAATTGTGGATTCCTTGAACCGAACATTGAAAAAAGATGACTTGATGTTCGGTCTGGCATTGGATTCCCAAGATCAAGAAAAAGCGATATTTACAATTTATCGTACATAGAAAGAAGGAAAAGCAGCTTTGAAAAAATGGTTGATTATTGCTTCCATCCTAGTCCTTTGTTTTATCGGATTTGTCAGCGGGGCATATATTAAAGCGTTGCAGCCTAAAAAAGAGGCTGGTAATGAGGCTTTTAAAAAGGCAAAGGAAGAGGGCGGCCTTGTGACCATGGAAGAGTTCTACCTTTATAATGGGCAGGATTCATACTCCGTCATCATTGGTGAAGGTGAAAAGGGGACTAAGAAAATAGTCTGGCTTCCTGAAGACAAGAAGAAAGAAATAGTAGTGGAAAACTATAAAGATGGTAAATCAAAAAAAGAGATCATGAACATTGTCAAAGAAAAGCTTAATCCCCAAAAAATCATTTCGGTTAAGCTAGGCATGGAAAAGAACGTCCCGCTTTGGGAAGTAACGTATCTTGATGAGTCCGAGCGCTTTAACTATGACTATTATGATTTTAAAACTGGGGAATGGCTAAAGTATTATCGAAGCATTTAGAATGGAGGATTAATTTAAAATGAAATTAGCGAACCGTGTTCAGTCATTAACGCCATCAACAACATTGGCCATTACGGCAAAAGCAAAGGAACTTAAGGCCCAAGGTTTAGATATAATTGGTTTGGGTGCTGGTGAACCAGACTATAATACGCCCAAACATATCATAGATGCAGCACTTCTTTCCATGAATGAAGGTCAAACTAAATACACGCCATCCGCTGGTCTGCCGAAGCTAAAAGAAGCAATTGCGGCTAAATTGAAGCGTGATCAGGGCTTGGATTACAAACCGTCTGAAATTGCAGTTGGCTCAGGTGCCAAGCACTCGCTGTACACATTGTTTCAAGCGATCCTGGATGAAGAAGATGAAGTCATTGTTCCGATACCATATTGGGTGAGCTATCCTGAGCAAATCAAGCTTGCAGACGGTAAGCCGGTTTATATAGTCGGTACGGAAGAAAATCAATATAAAATCACGAAAGAACAATTAGAACAAGCAATTACCGAAAAAACGAAAGCGGTTATCATCAACTCTCCAAGCAATCCAACTGGCATGCTTTATTCCAGGGAAGAATTGGCGGCTATCGGGGAAGTTTGCCTGGCTCATGATATCTTGATCGTTTCCGACGAAATTTACGAAAAATTGGTTTATGGAAATGCTAAACATACATCCATTGCAGAGATTTCACCTGAACTGAAAAAGCAAACGATCATCATCAATGGTGTTTCTAAATCACATTCGATGACTGGCTGGAGAATAGGTTATGCAGTCGGTGATGAGTCCATCATTAAAGCAATGGCGAACCTTGCTAGCCATAGCACATCCAACCCAACCACAACCGCTCAATATGGTGCGATTGCGGCTTATGAAGGTACACAGGAGCCTGTTGAGGAAATGCGTCAAGCATTTGAAGGCCGTTTGAATAAAATCTATGATAAATTGGTTGAAATTCCAGGCGTAAGCTGCATTAAACCACAAGGGGCATTTTATTTATTCCCGAACGTTAAACGTGCAGTTGAATTAACAGGGTACAGCAATGTCGAAGATTTTACGACTGCGTTGCTTGAAGAAGCTCAAGTGGCTGTTATTCCAGGTTCAGGGTTTGGTGCACCTGATAACATCAGACTCTCTTATGCAACTTCACTGGAGCTGCTGGAAGCAGCCGTTGAAAGAATACATTCATTCGTTAATTCAAAAATGGCCTAATTTATTAAAAACCTGCAGACTGGGTCTGCAGGTTTTTTTTAGTTGGATTATATTTCGAAACGGGAAGAAGGGCGGCACAATGCATTTTAGCTCACTTCACTATTGTAAAGGAAAAGGTGGGCTGCCGGATTTCATAGTTACATTCAGTCTATTCATAGGCACAGTCATTCATATATGCAAAACGAGCATGTGAAAAAATCATATATGATTTTTAATGAAAATCGATTGCAATCATATATGATTTCATATATGATGAAAATATGGAAGAGAAAAACAAAAACCCCAGCAAAAAGCAAATAGCTTATGAGCACCTTCGTAAATTAATTTTGAATGGAACATATGGTTCTGGACAGCGGATCATTATCGATCAAACGGCAAAAGAACTTAGTTTAAGTCCGATTCCTGTCAGGGAAGCGATCAGGCAACTGGAATCTGACGGCCTTATTCAATATAAGCCTTATAGTGGAGCGGTGGTTACAAGCATAAATGAGAGCGAATACATTGAAACTCTTTCTGTCTTATCTTTGCTTGAAGGATATGCAGCTGCCCTCAGTTCTTTGACCATGAATGATCATGATTTTGAAAATCTAATTAATTTAAACAAAGAAATGGAAAAAGCCCTCCATAACTTTGAATTAGAGCTGTTTGGTAAATTAAACGAATGTTTCCATGCGGAAATTTATGAAAAGTGCGGAAATTCCTTTTTATTGGAGGAAATTAAACAGGCACAACAAAGAATGAATAGAGTCAGAAAGTCCATGTTCACCATGGTGCCGCAACGCGCAGTCCAATCGATTCGCGAACATGAAAGCATCATAAAGCTCCTAAAGGAAAAAGCATCTTTTGAAGAAATTGAATCATTGGTGAGAAAGCATAAACTGAATGCGATAAGCACTTTCAAGCAGAGGGCGGAAACGAATCAAGATCAGGCACTTTGATGACCCAGGCTTTGTTTTATTATAGTCGATTGATTATTGATAAAAGCAAAGCCGATTTTTTCACTTAGATTATTCGGAATATTCAAATAATGAAAAGGTGGTAGAAAAAATGTACGAGGAAATCAAAAGTCGTTTAAGAGGATCCATCGCACCCGTTATCACTCCCTTTGATGACAAGATGGAAGTTGATGTAAAGGCCATTGAAAATCTAGTAAACTGGCATATTGAAAGCGGTTCCCATGGAATATCGGTATGCGGGACTACAGGAGAGCCGAGTTCACTAACGATTGAGGAACGGGAATTAGTGATGGAAACGGCAATTAAAGCAGCAAAAGCCCGTGTTCCAGTTGCACCAGGTACCGGATCTGCCAATCAGAAAGAAACGTTGCATTTGACAAAAAGGGCACAGGAAATGGGCGCGGATGCTGCTTTAGTCATCGTTCCTTATTACAATAAACCGAATCAACAGGCACTTTATAATCATTTTAAAACGGTAGCCGATGCTGTTGATATCCCGCTGATCGTTTATAACATTCCCGGAAGAACGGCGACGAATTTAGAAGTGAAGACATTGGCACGTCTAGCTGAAGATTGTGAAAATATTATTGGTGTAAAAGAATCTAATAAAGATTTCGAACATGTGAACCGTGTCTTGTTGAATTGCGGAAGGGATTTTCTCTTATATTCTGGCATTGAATTATTATGCTATCCAATGTTGGCTATTGGAGGGGCAGGACATATAAGTGCTACTGCTAATATCACTCCTAAAGAAGTGGCGGACATTTATAACCTTTGGGTGGAGGGTGATGTAAATAAGGCGCTTGACCTCCATTACAAATTAATGCCATTGAATGATGTTTTGTTTAAAGAAACCAATCCAGGACCATTAAAAGCTGCGATGGGGATGATGGGGAAAATCAATCCCGCATTAAGGCCGCCTATGGGACCGCCTTCGGAACCATTGGAAAAAGAACTGCGTGAAACCCTTCAATCATACGGGTTGATTGACCAAAAAATCCAGTCATAATGGCTAGTTGGGAAGATTGCACAAATCCAAACGGTTATTGTCATCTTCCCGAATTAATTTTTAAAGGAGGACTTATCATGCAAACTTTTCCCGTGCAGGATGTGAAGCATTACATCAATGGTCAATTTGTCGAGGGTATCTCAGGAAAAACATTTGAAAATCTAAGCCCTTTTAATAATCAAGCAATCAATAATGTGGCAGAAGGCTATAAAGAGGATATTGATCAAGCGGTCGCCGCCGCAAGAGCTGCATTCGATAATGGTCCATGGAAAACGATGAAAGTGGAAGAAAGATTGAAGTACATGAATAGGATTGCTGATCTAATTGAAGAAAATGCCGAAGAAATCTCCTTTTTGGAATCACTGGATACAGGGTTGCCGATTAGCCAGACAAAAAAACAAGCGGCAAGGGGAGCGGAGAATTTCCGTTTTTATTCTGAAATGGTGAAAAGCAGGCTAATAGGAGAGTCATATCAAGTGGATGACACTTTCATCAATTATACGATTCATAAACCGATAGGAGTGGCAGGATTAATCACTCCTTGGAATGCCCCTTTCATGTTAGAAACCTGGAAGATCGCCCCGGCCCTGGCTACAGGAAATACATGTGTCCTTAAACCGGCGGAGTGGTCTCCATTGACTGCCAATAAATTAGCTCAAATCATTGATCAATCCGGTCTGCCAAAAGGCGTATTCAATATCGTTCACGGTTTTGGGGAGACAGCAGGGGCGTCCTTGGTTGCCCATCCTGAAGTCCAATTGATATCCTTTACCGGAGAAACGACAACCGGCGCTGAAATCATTAAAAATGGTGCAGATACGATGAAACGTTTTTCCATGGAACTCGGCGGTAAATCACCAGCAGTCATTTTTGAAGATGCCGATTTAGAAAAGGCCCTGGATTCAGTGGTATGGGGAATCTATTCATTCAATGGGGAGCGCTGTACAGCCAATTCAAGATTATTTGTCCATGAATCGATAATAGACCAGTTCGTGGCAGAATTGAAGGAACGTGTTCATAATATCAAAATTGGAAACCCAATGGATCCAGACACGGAAATCGGACCGCTGATCCATCGTAACCATTTTAATAATGTCTCCCGATATCTGGATATAGCAAAAGATGAAGGGGCGGAAATTGTAAGCGGTGCCATCCCAAGTGCATTCAAGGAAGGGAATTATATTGCCCCGACGCTTCTTTTGAACTGTACAAATGATATGACGGTCGCCCAAGAAGAGATTTTTGGACCAGTCATGGCAGTCATTCCTTTCAAGACTGAAGAGGAAGTACTGAGAATGGCTAATGATGTAAAGTATGGGCTGGCTGCTTATGTATGGACCAATGATATGAAACGTGGACATAGATTTGCTCAAGCTGTCGATAGTGGGATGGTCTGGGTGAATTCCCAAAACGTTAGGGATTTGCGGATTCCATTTGGAGGATCGAAATATAGTGGGGTAGGACGTGAAGGCGGCCATTATAGCTTTGAATTCTATACGGAAACACAAGTTATCCACGTGGCAATTGGAGAACATCACATTCCAAAATTTGGCGACTTAAAACAAAATGCCGTTTCTTCTGCTGAAAAATAAACCGGGTTTCAAAAAAGAAGGGGAGAATACTATGAATTTTTCTATTATTCGTGTTGCGAGAACGATACTTAATGTAACAGATTTAGATAAATCAAGAGCCTTTTATGTGGATGCTTTAGGTTTTATTGAAACGGAAAGAACGAATGACCACATATATTTACGTGGTTTAGAGGAAGCGCATCATCATTCGCTTATCTTGCAAAAGGCAGAAAAGCCAAGCGTTGAAGCAATAGGATACAAGGTTGAAAAAGAGGAAGACCTTGAAGGGTTGGAATCTTTCTTCCTGTCCAAGGGAATGAAAATGAAGTGGATGCAGGAAGGAACACAGCATGCACTAGGCAAGTCACTGCGAGTTCAGGATATTTCAGGATTGCCAGTGGAGTTTTTTTACAAAATGGATAAAGCCGAGAGATTGCTGCAACGATATGATCTGCATAGGGGTTCGAGGGTCCAAAGAATCGATCATGTGAATTGTTGTGTGCCAAATGTGCAAAAAGCCTCTGACTTTTATATGAATGAATTAGGTTTTGCCTGCTCGGAAGATACAGTTGATGAGTCGGGCAAATTATGGGCAACGTGGCTACATAGAAAGCAAACGGTCCATGACCAGGCATTCATGAACGGTATCGGTCCAAGACTTCATCATGTAGGCTTCTTTCTGCCTGACCCCCTTGCACTTATCCATGCCTGTGATGTACTGGCATCTCTTGGATATGCAAAGTCGATCGAACGCGGCCCAGGGAGGCATGGCCTATCCAATGCATTCTTCCTATATTTAAGAGATCCGGACGGTCACAGGATCGAATTATACAATGGGGATTACTTAACATCTGACCCGGATACCGAACCGATTCATTGGGATTTGAATGATCCAAGACGCCAGACATTCTGGGGAGCCCAAGCTCCGGATTCATGGTTTGATGAGGCATCTTCTGTACTTGATATAATATCAGGTGAAGAAGTTCCTCTTAAAGAACCGATCCTGGCAAAAAGTAAGCCTGAATTCATCATCTAAAAAGAAGCAAAATTTAGGATGAACTATGGAAAATTCAGGAAAAATATGCATGAACTCTCATAGTCTTTTCAATAGGGTGCTAGTGTAAATGGTGAAAATTGATGGAAGACTGCTGAATTATGGGGGTTCCTTTTACTAAGTCTAAAATGGAACCTTTCAAGGCATAGGAAGGAAGATGGATTTGGATATCATTCATGTTCAGCACCCACTTTCCAGTATATATACAGCAGAAGCAGAACCGTGTGTGCTGGCTCTAGGATTTTTCGACGGAGTTCATCTAGGCCATCAAGAATTGATAAATCTAGCCAAAAGGATTGCCAAACAGCAAGATTTGAAATTGGCAGTCATGACTTTTTTTCCACATCCAAAGCAAATCATTGGTAACGATCAAACGCCTCAAACATACATTACTCCCTTAGAGCAAAAAGCAAAATTAATGCAGGATTTGGGTGTAGATACCTTGATAGTCGTGAACTTCGATTCCGCATTTGCCAATCTTTCACCTTCTGATTTTATCGAGGATTATCTATGTGGATTTAAATGCAAACATGCCGTGGCTGGATTCGATTTCCGCTATGGGCATAAAGGGGAAGGGAATATGGAAACGCTGAAAATCGAAGGTAAGCGATTTTTTGAAGTGACGGAAATGAAGAAATTTGAAATTGATCATGAAAAAGTAAGTTCTACTAAGCTTAGAGTCTTGATTGCGAAAGGTCGGTTCGCAGATATCCCGTCGTATCTTGGCTCATATTTTGAAAGTCAAGGGACAATCGATTCCGAGGATAATCAACACGTCATCGTTACATTATCGGAAGCATTCCTGACACCCCCGCCCGGCGTGTATTTAATCGAAATCAATACCGAAGGAAATGTTCATGAAGGAATAGCCCATCAAATAATGGACGGATCAGTTCAAGGGAGTTGGCACTTACATTTCAATGATTCTCTTCACTTGAAAGGAAAGAAGATTCATATCAAATGGAAAAGTGAATGTATCAAGAAGTCGAAACAGATGAAGGATAGGCGAGCCAAGACTATTGTGAAAGTGCAAGCCTTTTAAAAGATACGGTCTGGGACAGGGCAGCAGTGGGAGCTTACTGCTGCCCTATTTGTAAGTTTCATCGGTTTCACAAAAGGAGTACGGAAAGCTTAGGGAATTGGCTTCAGACCCTCTTTGGGAAGATGAGGCTGTAGGTGTTCTGGGATGGAGGGGGATGTGCCGTTGAAGAATGCGGCTGACATCGGAGGAATACTACCAGGACCGTCCTTGGAAAAAATAAATATCAGAAGAGGTGTGAAGAGATGGTTCGGCTGGAAAAAAAACTTGAAGAATCGGAACAAACTGATCTAGTGGATTATGAAAAAATTGTTGCCTCGAAAGAGTTTCAGAATATGCTTTCCGACAAAAAGAAGTTCGTCATCCCTTTTACGATTTTCTTTATGGGATATTCCTTGCTTTTGCCCTTCTTAGTTTTTTACACAGATATCCTGGATCACCCTTTCATTGGGGACATAACATGGGCGTGGGTGTACGGTGTCTCCATTACGGTTATGTCTGTATGGGTTTGCAGCATATATGTAAGGAAATCTGAAAGAATCGATGAACAAATAAAAGAAATCATCGAGAAAGAAGGGCTTTGATTTATGAATTGGACAGTTATCATTCTCTTTGCGCTAATGTCGATAGGTACGCTTTTCATCACGTATTTCGCTTCCAAAAAAACTAAAACGGCAGGCTCCTTTTATACGGCTGGGGGCGGGTTGACCGCTAGGCAAAATGGACTTGCATTGGCCGGGGATTTTATGTCGGCTTCCACGTTTTTAGGGTTGATAGGGGCATTTTCCTTAACGGGATATGATGGATTTTTCCTGATGTATGGAGCACTTGTTTCATTTCTTGTCGTATTATTACTAGTGGCTGAGCCATTAAGGAACTTAGGGAAATACACATTGGCTGATATGGTTACTACAAGGTTTAAATATAAACAGGTCCGGGGAGTGACCGCTTTTAATACCCTGGTGATATCAGTCATGTACATGCTGGGGCAACTTGTTGCTGCAGGTGCTTTATTTAAATTGCTTTTGGACATCCCGTATAATACCTCTGTCATCATCGTAGGTATTGTAATGTTGGTATTTGTTCTATTTGGGGGGATGACGGCGACGAGCTGGGTGCAGATCATTAAAGCCATCCTGCTGATAGGCGGAGTGTTTATATTATTCATGATCGTCATGTGGAAGTTGAATTTTAGTTTCATAGGAATTTTCACGGATATGAAAACAGCGACACCCATGGGTGCAGATTACCTGAAGGCAGGAATTAAGTATGCCAGTGGGTGGGATGCAGCATCCTTGTCACTGGGCCTGATTCTGGGAACGGCAGGTCTGCCTCACATTTTAATACGTTTTTTGACTGTCCCGAATGCACGAGTGGCAAGAAAGTCGGTTGTTTGGGTGATGTGGATTATGGGTGCATTTCATATCATGGTCATTTTTCTCGGATTCGGTGCCGCGAAGTTGGTCGGAACATCGAATATCATGGCCGCTAATCCAGCAGGTAACATGGCTGCACCTTTATTGGCCCAACTTGTGGGCGGGGACATCTTATTCGCATTTATTGCGGCCGTTTCCTTCGCAACGATACTCGCAGTGGTTGCGGGAATCGTTTTAACAGGTGCTACGGCATTTTCACATGATTTTTATAATGAAATATTAAAAGATGGAAAAGCGACGGAAAAACAGCAAATGACGATGGCTAGATGGGCTTCCATTGGTGTGACTGCACTTGCGATTGTTTTATCATTAGGTCTGCAGGAATTCAATGTAGCGTTTCTGGCATCTATCGCCTTTACATTGGCCGCCAGTTCGAATTTGCCAGTAATCCTTCTAACGATCTATTGGAAAAAATTCAATAAAACTGGAGCGATAGTCGGTATGATGACAGGTCTTTTTGGTACACTTTTGCTCGTGGCCCTCAGTCCAAATGTCTGGAACCCGGTCCCCGGAGCAACCATAATGACAGGTGAACCAATTTTCCCTTTGAATTCACCAGGAATCGTTTCCATTCCGCTTGGATTCATCGCCTGCTATTTAGGTGCCTTGATCGGTAATCGCAGGACCGGTCCGAAAACGGTTGCAAAAGACAATTATAATGAAATCCTGGTAAAGTCCAATACCGGTCATGATGTTAAGGGTGTTTTGCGACATTGAATGATATAAAGGCATGCCTATAAATAAAGCGCAGGTCAACGCACTTGTGAATGGATTTGAAAAAGCAGCCATCTCCTGATGGGTTGCTTTTTTCTTTTCAATGGATAAAGAAATCCGAACAGATACCAAAGAATGAGGTACAGGTGCACTAATATTCAAGGGTAACTGGGCATTCATTCAGAAAATGTTTCTAGGAATTTGACGGCGCCTTTGGAAAGATAGCGTTCTTCAAGCCAAATAAGGGCGGCTTCCGATTGTACTTCACAATCTATCAATTCGACTATTTTTATCCCCTGGGTTGAAAACGATTTGGACGTCGTACGTGGCATGATGGTAGCGCCTACTCCTTCCTTCACTAAAGATAAGATCATTGCAGCATCAGGACATTCACATACAATCGTAGGGTCAAATCCATGTCTTAAGCATTCATCCACTATAAGTTCGTAAGTGCCTTGACCGCTAACCCTATGTAGCAATAAGAGGGGATATTCCTTAATTTGTTTGAATTCGATCGAGTCTGGGATATCCCAATCTTTTGGGGTGACAAGCACAAAATCTTCCGGCGGAAGGTTAATCGATGAGAATTGCTTACCGTTAATAGGAAGCCTCACAATGGCCAACTCGATTTCCCTGTTTATTAAGCCTTCTGTCAAACGGAACGTATCACCTTCCATTAATTTGAAACGTATGTCAGGGTATTTAACTCTAAAGGTTCTCATCCTTTGCGGAATGTAAGAAAAGCAAGTTTTTACTGACCCTATGGAAAGAGTGCCCTTTACCCCTTTACTGACTTCCTTCACTTCCAGTAGTGATTCTTCGAACTGGTTTAATAGAGCTTCAGCTTTTTTATAAAGGACCTTGCCAGTTTCAGTGAGTTCAAGTTTCTTTCCATTCCGATCGAAAAGTTTTTCACCGATTTCCATTTCCATTAATTTAAGTTGCTGGCTAAGAGGAGGTTGAGCCATATGTAATTTTTTTGCGGCTTTGGTTACTTGCTCTTCCTGAACGATCGTCACAAAATATTTTAACTGCCGGATGTCCATTATATACACCTCATACATATGATTAACATATACATATTGAATTTTTTAAGTATTATATATATATCATAACACATGGTATATTTTGTTATAGGAATTAATTCAATATTTGGAATTTATTTAATTGTAAGCGCTTCATCACTTTGATGCTAAGGGGGATGTAATTATGCCGGCTAAAACAGGTAAAGAATATATCGATAGGGTAGACAAAGCAAAGGCGAATGTATGGATCAATGGAGAGCAAGTAAAAGATAAGATCAGTCAACACCCAGCTTTTAAAGGGGTCATGAAAACACAGGCCGAATTATATGATTTGCAGCATGATTCCGCGAAACATGACATCATGACTTATATTTCACCAACTTCAAACGAAAGAGTAGGAACCTCATTCATGCAGCCGCGGACTAAGGAAGACCTTGAAAAAAGGCGGAAAATGATTCAAGAATGGGCAAGACATAATAATGGAATGATGGGACGTTCCCCTGACTATATCAACAGTGGGATGATGGCGTACGGTACTGCAGCTGATATGTTCGGCACTCAGGATTCGGCATTTGCAAAAAATATGAAGGATTATTATGAGCTCTGCCGGGAAAAGGATTTGTCGTTGACACATACCTTGATTCAACCCCAGGTTAATAGGGGAGTAAGTGCCGCAAAGCTTCCGGACCCTTACATCGCTGCACGGATTGCCGGCAAGAATTCAGAAGGGCTTATTATAAAGGGTGCCAGATTATTAGCTACACAAGGAGGAATAACGGATGAAATCATGGTTTTCCCTTCCACATTGCTTAAACAATCAGAAGAAGAAAACCCTTATGCATTCGCATTCTCCATCCCAAATAATACACCGGGGTTGAAATTCATCTGTCGTGAATCATTCGACTATGGCAAATCACATTTTGACCATCCACTTGGTTCACGATTTGAGGAAATGGATACGATTATCGTTTTTGATGATGTAGTCGTACCTTGGAATCGGGTATTTGCATATGGGGATGTCGGCATTTGCAACCAGGCTTATAATGAAAGCAATGCCGTTGTTCATATGACTCATCAGGTGGTATCGAAGAATATCGCCAAAACCGAGTTCATTCTGGGGATTTTGCAGCTAATGGTGGAAACCATCAATATCGGGCAATACCAGCATGTTCAGGAGAAAATCTCGGAAGTCATCATAGCGCTTGAAACGGTAAAGGCTTTCATTACAGCTTCTGAGGCAAATGCGAAAGTGGATAAGTGGGGAATGATGACACCCGATTTCACACCTTTAAACATAGCCCGTAATTATTATCCGAAGATTTACCCTAGATTCAGTGAAATAATGCAGCTTCTTGGAGCTAGTGGCTTAATGGCGATACCAAATGAAGCTGATTTCAATTCGGAGCTTCGACCGGATTTGGATAAATATCTTCAAGCCGCGAATGGTGGAGCTTATGACAGGGTTAAATTGTATCGTCTTGCATGGGATGTATGCATGAGTTCATTTGGATCCAGGCAAACGCTGTACGAAAGGTTCTTTTTTGGGGATCCGGTCCGTATGGCAAGCGCTTTATATAACGGCTATGATAAACAGGAATATGTGGACCGTGTCAAAGAGTTCTTGAACCGCACTGAAAACCTCGCAGAAATCAACTGAGCCAGGTAGCGGTGGAAAACATGTTAATTTAAAGGCCTTCCCGATGATGTGGAAGGCCTTTAAATATGAAATATTGCAGTTTGTAGACAAAAGGGGTTCGGAATTAAAAATTCTGAACCCCTTTTGAAAATCCCTTTGAATTTTCGCCTAAAGTTAAGAGATTGCGGCTCTACGAGCCCACATGTTAGGCCATTTTTGGACC
>NZ_JVPL01000119.1:0-5239 GCF_001054655.1 Bacillus sp. 220_BSPC | reverse complement strand
TATTATTGTAGACACCCTTTTAGGGTGTCTTTTTAGTATTAGGGGGTACTTTTCACCAAAAACAAAAGTTAGTTACAGGAAAAATGCTTTAGCTCTTTCACTCCTGCAAAAGAGTTGAAAATCTTAAGTTAGATGGTAGTGGGCTTTGACTTAGAGTTTTTGATAGATTAAAAACTTACTAATGTTACAATATAATAAAAAGAATATTAGGAGATGGTCTTTTGGGCTTTTTTGATAGAAAAATGAAAGAATACTCAGTTAAAACACAAGAAATAATAATAAATTCTATTGATATTTTTAGTAAGTCTCTTATACAAAAGCCTGGATATGATTTTTTGAGAGGAAATCAAACTGATTTCTTAAAGCAATGGGAAAGTAGGAGAAATGTTAGGGATATAGTTGGATTGATGGATACGGGGTCTGGGAAAACTTTAACTGGATTATTAATGCTATATTCTAAACTTAAAGAAGGAGTTGGACCAGCAGTTTATTTATGTCCAGATAACCAACTAGTGGAGCAAGTTTATCAGCAAGCTTCTTTATATGGCATACCTGTCTGTAAGTTTGAGCAGACAACAGGCTATCAACAATTTCCATTGGAATTTGAGAATAGTGAAGCCATCTTAATAACAAATTTTGATAAATTATTTAATGGAAGATCTGTCTTTGGTGTCATAGGAAATGATAGAGAAATAAAAGAAATCGGGGCCTTGTTAATAGATGATGCTCACGAATGTGTAAAAAAGGCTAGACAAAAAGCATCAATTAAGATTAATAGATATGAAAATGAAAAATTATTTGTAGATTTGGGTAACTTGTTCCTTGATGACCTTAATAAACAAGGAAGAGCAGCAGTAAATAGTATTGTAAAGGGTGAAGCTAGTGTTATTAAACAAATTCCATATTGGGATTGGAATAATAAAATATCAAGTGTAATTAAGTTGTTGGAAGAAAATAACAATAAGGAAAATAGTGATATATTTTTTAATTCAAATTTGATATTAGATGAATTGGAAAATTGCGAATGTTTTATAAGTGGTACAACTATTGAAATAACTCCATTAATGATTCCTTATTATAAAATTCCAGCGTACAATAAAGCTAAACACCGTTTTATTTTGTCTGCCACTTTGAATAATGGATATTCTTTAATTAGTGATTTAGGAGTAGATGAAAGTGCTGTTAAAAATCCTATTAAAGTAAATACAATTAACTTAGGTGAACGCTTAATACTCGCTCCTAAAAGGTATAATAAAGAGGTTACAGACGATGAAATTCGTCAGCTATGTTTTGAATATGCAAAAACCATAAATGTTGTTGTTATTGTTCCCAATAACAAAAAAAGTGAAATTTGGACCAAAATGGGAGCCGGATTATTAAATAGTGATAATGTTGTTGAAGAAATAAATAAACTAAAGGTTGAAAAAAAGGGTAGAGTTTGTGTTGTACAAAATAGATATGATGGAATGGATTTATTAGACGAAGCATGTAGATTATTAGTCATTGACGGTATGCCTACTAAAGAATCTTTAAAAGAAAAAATTGAAATGCAGTACAGAGAAAACTCAATGCTTGTAAATATGAAAAGAGCGCAGACTATTGAACAAGGATTAGGAAGAGGAGTACGTTCAGGAACAGACCATTGTGTTACGATATTAATGGGAGATGATTTATTATCCTTTATTGGAAAAAACCCAAATAAACCCTTATTTAGTCCTATTATTCAATCTCAATTAGAATTTGGAGTTAATTTAGTAGCTGGAGAAGAAGTATTAGAAAAACATATTGCAATTGATTATATGAAAGACGCAATTAAAGAATGCTTAGAGGCAACTGATTCATGGAGAACCTTTCATAAGCAATTAGTTAATTCTGCTGACAATGAATATCAAAGTAGTAATTTTAATGATTTACTTGAGTTGTCAGTGTTAGAAAATATGTTATTTGAAGCAAAACGTAAAGAAGACTTATCATCTATTGATAATTTCATGAGAAAAATATTGACTATAGTTTCAAAAAGTAAGGATGAGGGATGGTATTATCAACTATACGCACAATTAATACATTCTATGGATTCTACCAGAGCTAGTGACTTACAAATAAAAGCGAAAGAATTAAATGCAAGTTTACTAAAACCTCTAAATTTTGTTAGAAGTAGAAAAGTAAAAAATTATGGTAGTCAGATACCTAATTTCAAAAGAAAAGTAGCTGAATTTGATAGAGGAACAGATTTAGTAATTTACGTAAATGACCTACTCTCAACATTAGAATATTCTCCTAACATATTATATAAAGACTTCGAGTCATCCGTTCGAAAATTAGGGGAATTTTTAGGGTTTGAATCTACATGTCCAGATAGCGAAGATAATGATGGACCAGATAATTTTTGGAGAACGGAGAATTTTGATTTTGTTATTGAGTGTAAAAATAACAGTTTAAATAACATTAGTAGAGATGAAGCTAATCAGATGACTGCCTCAATAAGATGGTACAAAGAATTATATACTGAAAATGAAAGAATGGTTGGAGTAATTCTTCATAAAAGTAATATAGTTGCTCAGGATTCGCATATTAATAATGAATTTTCAGTAATTGATTTAGAAAAACTAAGTTTATTAAAGAATAATTTACAAAAACTGATTGGAGAACTTTCATATAAATCTCCTAATTCCTGGACTGAGAGAGAGTTAGAAGGGAAATTAAGAAAGTATTATCTTACTGATAATACTTTTAAACAAAAGTATATAAGAAATATAAGAAGATGATATTCTTTTTAATAATTTTGTAGTGGTAAGAGAGTTGGTAATACCTTTTAAAGATATGGGTTAATATTTATTAATCAATATTGCCTTCCCCATATAAAAACCTAATTGGATAAATTGTAAAAGACACTCAAAAATGGGTGTCTTTTTTGCTTATTGGGAGCATCTTATCACTAAATACAATGATTTAAAGATTGAATTGTGTAGGAGCTGTTACACTCCTGCAATCGGAAACGTTTTATAGTTTCTAAACACATGTTGGATGGTTCTACCCTTGCAGTAGTCCGTTCCTTACCCTACATTTAGCCAGAATATTACAAAGTAATAGAAATAAGATATGACAACTATATCTAAAGCTGCGTTTTATTGTGAGAAAAAAAGAGGAAAATGAAATAGAAGCACTCGCATCTTATTTTTAGTGCTTTATAGGGGGAGTTTACCTCATTCCTAACATTAGTTTTTCTAAAAGAAGGTCATAATACATCTACTTTCATCAATAATGGGTGATAAAGGTATTGATAATGGTATAATTATGTAAAAGAAAATTAGTCTTAGATTTTAATTATATTTATTCTTAACGGTAGGAGTGTTTATCTAGTGGACTTGAAAATTAGTATTGAACAAGATTTGTGGGAAGCTATAGAGAAAAATTATGAAAATGAAAGTTACTCTAGTGCTATTTTAGATGCCATGCATTTATTAACAGATACTATTAGAAATAAAACTGGTTTAGAAGGTGACGGTTCTAGTTTAATAGGACAAGCTTTTGGAGGTGAAAATCCTAAGGTGCAACTAAATAAATTACAAACTGAATCAGAAAAGAATGTACAAAAGGGGATACAAGAAATACTTAGGGGCTTGTATACTGCGATTCGAAATCCAAGAAGTCATGATAAGTCTAGCGATTCAAAAGAAGAAGCAGATTCTATAATATATTTTATTGGTTATTTATTGAAAATTATTGATAAATCAAAAGTGAATTTTGAAGAAGCAACATTTTTAACAAGGGTATTCGATAAGCATTACGTAAGAAATGAAGAATATTCAGTTTTACTGGTGAATGAAATCCCCAAACGTAAGAGAGCAAATATTGCTATATCTGTAATTTTGGAACGTAATAAAGGTAATATATATAATCTAAGATATTTTATGGATGCTCTTTTTGAAAAATTTGAAGCCAGTGATATATTTCAGGTGTATAAAGTAGTTAGTGAAGAATTAAAGTATAAAAATTTGGATGAAGATATACACTCATTTTTACATATACTACCACCAAAATATTGGGATAGGGTTGAAAAAGTTGTGAAAATGAGAATAGAGAGTATGTTACTTGAAAATGTAAAGTCGGGTAAATATGATGCTTCAAATAATAAGTGTAGATTTGGTGCAATTGGGACTTGGATTGAAACAGAACATTTAATGAAATTTGAAGATATTAATAATTGGACATATGCGTTAGTGAATAAAATCAAAGGAGGTGATGAAGAAGAAATAAAATATGTAGAAAACCACTTTTGGAATAAAATTTGTAAAGTAAATAACGAAGATATAGATTATTGGCTTTATTATTACATTAGTGAGGGACTAAAAAATAAAGATGAGAAAATAGTAGAAAAATTGAGATACGAAATACAATGCGAAGAAAACCATCCGTGGTGGAAAGTCTTTGAAGAACAATTAAAGGATTTCCCCGAGGTAAAATATGTAGAACTTCCATTTTAAATAAGTATGTATCTAGTTAGCAAACGTACCATAGGTTAAGGTGGGTTTTCATATTTTTTTATAGTGAGGAGGGAGAACGCACTTTCTTGACTACTTTACAGTTTTTATTCACTACTTTATTATTTAAAAATAAACATTAAAATGTGAAGTAGTCTATAATCTTAAAATACTCGTTATACGTGATTATATCCATAACTTGCTGCAATGTTCTTAACAACAGAAGCAGTTGTTGATAAATCTGGAAGTGCTATGCCATTTAAGTTCTATTATGAGAAAGTGAATGAGGGTTCGTTTTATCATTATAGACTGTTTAAAGATAATTAAAAGTCCATCAACTTAGTTTGTACTGTCCTATTGACAGAGTTGGGTCATAGGTTCAAGATTCTTTAGTATTAATAAAAGAAGTTCCTTAATTTTCAGGAACTTCTTTTTGTTTTAAATGAGTTGAATAGAAACCTTATTCACAACTTTAAGACCGTTTTTTAGTTTTATTAATTACAGGAGCGGTCACATTTTTGGTCACTAGTAAAGTCATAAATGCTTTAATGATGCGTGTTTAGACGTCATATCAGCGGTCACTAATGCGGTCACTAAACCTGTTAAAATCGCCTCATTACACAATTTTTGGGTTAAAAGCCCTCAACAACTCAAACCTTCCTACTAATCCGCTCTACAATCTCCATCAAATCATCCGGTTTATAAAATTCAATCGGCGAAACGCCTTTATCGAACTCTATTGTATTGGATTCTATCAT
>NZ_JVPL01000118.1:0-5331 GCF_001054655.1 Bacillus sp. 220_BSPC | reverse complement strand
CAACCAGAAATATTTTCTGGATGACCTTATAATACGAACGGGTGCGTTAGTCTAACAAGCGAACAAAAAAGTCGATTCGATTCCTTATCAATACAGGAAATCGACTTTTTTAGGTTGATATTTGCTTATTTTCGAAATGTTGGAGGTACCCCTAAAAGTAGGAATATAAAAGTAAAGAAACATAGAGTTTCTAACCCCATCTTACCCTGTTGTGCTTTAGATAAAAAGAAAGCACCCTCGAAAGGATGCTTTACTTTTCAATCTTCATCTTCATCTTCTTCATCTTCATCTTCTTCATATTCATTTGGATCGGTGGTTATGGCAATTGTTTTTTCATCGCTACGGAAATCGAATTTTAATCCCCAATTACAACTAGTTACACTAAATGTGTTGTTGTTGATAGAAAAGGCTATAATCATTTCGTTCATATCGTCTTTCTGCACTACAATATAGCTTTTTTCATTAGAGAAAACCGTATAATCAGGATGTGCTATAAGTTTCCAGCCGTCTACTAATTCTGTTTGGATAGTTTCCATGCATGCCACCTCATTTTATGTAATACCTAAATTATACAATAACATAATGCAAAAGTAATGGTTGGAAGTTCTTTGTACAGGATAAAGTACCATACGAATATCTTGTACCCCATTATCAACTCTATTTTGTAGGTGATTGGATTGTGTCTAAAAAGGCTCTACACCATTGAGATTGTGAAAGAATGTACTTAAACTAACGGGGCAGCATTCCTGTTCATTTTTTTGACTAAATTAAGAACAAATGTTCTATAATGTATTTATAGAATGAAATGGAGATGTTCTTATGTCTATAAAAGATCGAGGAAAGTTAAAATGGCAACCAGCTTTAATGCTTCCCGAATACGTTAAATTACTTAATCATGTAAATAAGGATTATTACCGTCAATTAAAGCCAATATTAGATGAGTACCAGTTAGAGGAGTTTGAGGACAAGATACACACTGCTATGGAGTTTGCTTCACCTGTAATGTTTACTGTTTGGGAAGATGGATTTGATTGGGAATATACAGGAATGATACATAGGTTAGATCCTTTGACAAAGATGATACATTTAGAGTTGGAAAATGAGAAGGGACATATTATTAGGGTGAAGTTTGAGGATATTGTTGGGGTAGAGGTAAGGGAGTGAAAAAATGACTAAAGCAAAACCAAAAAGAAAACTGTGGATTAAGAGTAGAACATTCCTAAATGAATTTACAGTAGATGAATACTTGAAAAAAGAAGTGAAGTTAATCTTAGCTAAATATACAAAATGAATAGAAATCACCAGTCTATACGATTGGTGATTTTTTATTTTCTATAATGTTACTCGTTACTATTTTCATAGATAATTTAGTGAAATGTGAATATAAGATATTTTGTTTGGAGATTATTATGTAGGACAGGAGAGTGATATTGATTGGATAAAAAGTCAAAGAAAATTAATCTTAATGATGTCGATATGACCGATGTAGAAGTTATTTCAGCGGATAATATCGATATTAATGAATATTTTAGAAGGAAGCTTTTCGAGTGTATAGCCAAAGAAGAAAGTAGGCTGTTTTTGTATAAGGAAAAGAATAAATAGTTTAATTGAAAGGACTATTCTAATGTGAAAAAGAGTAAACCAAGAAAAGAACTGCGAGGAAATGGCTATTTTGTAAATGAACCTAACTACGAATTAATGGCTAAGGCGTTTACGGAACTATACTTTAGTTTTACTAAAGGTGGATATGGAGATGTAGAATTCGACAAATTAGGCACGATAGCTTTATTTTCTGCATTGGCAAATGATGAAGAAGGGAAACAAAAGGAATTAGATAAAATGAGAGCTCACGTTAAAAGACTTAAGAATGAAAAAAGAAATAGATAAAGTCTTGTCGTGGTCATCTAGTTTACCCTCTGCATGCAGAGTACCGATAAAAAGGGAAGCAAACAAAACATAGCCCCCAAATACACCATCCATGTAGTATTTGGGGGCTACTTGACGTTTACCTTTATAGCGAATTTACTTAAAATAAGGAACCTTTTTCAAAGCCACACAAACTGGAACGGCAACGATAATTCCTAATATATTTTGAACGAGATCTCCAGGTATCGAAGCTAAAGGTGCAATCCAATTACCGTATAGAATCCCTTCACCAATATAATAAACAGCTATCATAAATGGAATTGAAACGATTGTTGCTATTACATTGAAAGCATTGCTAGTACCGTTGCGACCCTTTGACCAAGCGATTTTACCAACTATATATCCTTGCAAACCACGAGCCACAATGGTGATAGGTGCCCACAATGTCCACCCTCCAACTATATCAAATAACCCCATTCCTATCGCACCAGCAAGAGCTGCTTTTTTAGGACCAAATAAAATAGATGCAATAAAAAGCATAGCTGTTCCTAGATGAACTAACCCTCCATTTGCGGCAATTGGCAGTTTAATATTCAAAAAGAATGTAGATAGGAACACAAGAGCAATCAACATTGCGGTAATAATTAAATCCATAGTTTTTTGACTTGACCTTGAATAACTTTGTGTATTTTGCATATCTGTAAACCTTCCTAACTAGAATTTTCCTATGATTTTAGCAAAAGACTGGTGTCTATAAAAGTGTCAATTTATTAAAAAACTATGAGGTCAGTTGATAAAAATACAGATATATACGTATTGAAAAGAGAGAGGAGATGACTGTTTTTAGCTGATTTATGATAAGATAAATAAAGTTTAAAGTGGATAGGCCATATGGAGGTTATTATGAAAAAAGTTGTTGTACTACAGGATTTATCATCTTTTGGAAAATGTTCATTAACAGCTGCAATTCCGGTTCTTTCGGTCATGGGCGTGCAGGCATGCCCTTTACCAACGGCCATATTGACTGCGCAAACCGGATATCCAAGTTTTTTTTGTGAAGATTTTACATCCAAAATGAAATACTTCATAGAAGAATGGAGCAAGCTTAATGTAACCTTTGATGGAATCTATACCGGCTTCGTTACTGGTGAAGAGCAAATTAATAATATTTTCCATTTTTTAGATAAATTTTATACAAAAGAAACCATTTTACTTGTTGATCCAGTAATGGGGGATATAGGAGAAGTCTATAAACTTTTTACCGATGAATTACTGGTACTTATGAGAGAACTGGTGAAGCGTGCAGATGTCATTACACCAAATGTTACAGAGTGCTGTTTATTAACCGGATTGTCTTATGAAAAGCTGCATAGCTATTCTAACGAAGAGGACTATATTAAAGCGATAGAAGAAGCAGGGAATATGTTGCAGCAAGAAACGGGAGCTCAGGTTATCATCACTGGAATGAATCCACCGTCAGCAGATTCAGAGAAGCAGTTTATCGGAAATATGTATTTGGACGGAAGTAGAACCTTTTATAGTGCGACGCAGTATAACGGTGAAAGCTATTCAGGTACTGGTGATTTATTTGCATCTGTGATTATGGGAAGCATGATGCGTGGAGAGAACCTAGAAAAATCCGTACAGCTCGCAGTGGCATTCCTGACAGAGGCTATCAATGATTCCTCCTTGGAGCAAATTTCTAAAGTAGAAGGAGTTAACTTCGAAAAATATTTACGAATGTTATTATGAATGCTTTAAAAAATGGAAAAAATAGAGTAACAAAAGCTCGGTTTTTTGACTAACCGAGCTTTTTGTATAAATCAAATAGTACTTATATTTTGCTGAATATTGTAAAAAATCACTTAAATAATAAGGAAACTTTCTATTTACCTCACAACAGCCAGTATTTATGTTCGTTAAAGTTTGAAAATATTTAACTTCCATAGACCTTTACAAAGATTAAGAAAAAATACTTGAAGAAAAAACAATATTATCTACAATCGAGGAATTAGAAGCTCTATTTCCTGATAAGGATAGATCAGAAATTATAAAGAAAATGCGTCAATTAGGTTGCTTAGAATTAAAAAACGCAAAAATTCCATGGAGTGCAAAAACAAATAAAGAAGATAGACCGCCTTGTAAAATTACTTATGCTAATGAGTCTAATATGGAATTAATGGCTAAAGCATTCACTCACCTATATTATGAACTATTAAAAAAGGGTAAACTTAACGATAAACCTTGGCTTGAAGAGGAATGAAAAAAGCTAAGGAATATACCTCAGCTCAGTTAAGGGGAATTAATAAAGAAAGAAAAGCTAGTGATAATAATATTTTTTACAATAAATTTCCTGTTTATACAAAAGACCACCAGTAATTGCTATTGGTGGTTTTCTTCAGTTTGAACTAATTCAATTTCAAATAAATCTTCTATAGATATATCTAATGCTCTGGATATTAAAATTGTATGAGTATCCTTATGACTTTCTAATTTATCAAACCTTGAAATGTTTCCTTGAGGGATTCCTGTAAGTTCACTCAATTTAACTTGTGTCATTCCTCTGTCCTTCAATACTTTACCTAATCTTGGAGTGACCTTTACTGTAGTTTTCATTCTCATACAACCCCTTTTATTTACTTATATAATTATACTATATCCTATATCGTCTAGAATATAAAAAGATAATTTGGAAAAATTGTAATTTATTGTTGATATAATATATACTATATAGTATAGTTAACTTATCAGCAAGACGGACAACGAAAAAATCCAAACAAAAAACAGCCGAAAGGCAAAAGGGGATAAATAATATGACCACTCAAACTTTTGAGGTTAAAAAGGTATTCGTAACTGACAACCAAGAGCAATGGATTGTATTTGAAGAAGAAATGCAAGCAGGATTCCAATACAAACTTGCTACTATTGACGACCTTCACGATTATGTAGCTGGAACTGGCGAAGTGTTTACATACAACGTAGAAACATCAGAGGGTGTGGTTCAATGGCATGAAGAACAATTTCCTGAAGGCTCTCCAATTAATTATGTTTGTGAGTACCGGGTGATCAACTAATCTTATGAGAAAATGCAAGAGGATCTGCCTAAACGTAGCAGGGAAGGGGAAATTTTTAACTTTGGAATACCTGAACATGAAGTTGTATGAAAACAAGTTCTAAAAGAAAAGAGCCTAAGTAGCAGTATTTACTTAGGCTCTTGATAAGCATGCATTTCAAAAAAATATATATAACTTCTTAATTGAAAATAGAAGTTAGGAGTTAAATTTAAGAGTATTAATAGTATTTTAAGGGTCTAAAATTGATCACATACTGCTCACATTTTTGCTCACAAAACCTTTCTCAAACCTTCCTACTGATCCGCTCCACAATCTCCATCAAATCATCCGGCTTATGAAACTCAATCGGCGAAACGCCTTTATCGAACTCTATTGTATTGGATTCTATCAT
>NZ_JVPL01000003.1:0-38616 GCF_001054655.1 Bacillus sp. 220_BSPC | reverse complement strand
TAAAAATAGACAAACTCGATTTTCATCGAGTTTGTCTACAGTCTGAGGCCTCTATATAAATAGAGAGCTTAGGAACTGCCTTTTTTCATTGATATGGTTATTTGGCAATTAGCTTAAAACCTTCAATAATTTCTTCAATATCTTCATCACTAATATCGATTACTTCGCCAATACTTTTAGCGTACACCAATGCTTTTGCACTATATTCAGCTACTTCTAGCCTATCAAATACACTCAGTAAACTTTTTCCTGAGACAACTGCATACCCATTTTCAATTAATAGGACAGGATTATCCTCTGCTAGTTTAACTGCAATCATTCTATTATGATTTTCCCCCATTCCAAAAGGCACTTTATCTATATCCCGAAGAACAATGTAGGCCTCTGGAATTATATGTGTATTATATTTAACATCTGTCACAGCATAGGCCATTAAAAATCTTGGGTTCGCAATGATTACGGATGTAAGCTCCGGGTTTAACTCATATATTTTTTGATGAAGCTCAAAAAACTCACATGGTTCCTTTCCAGCTTCACTATACTCCTGATGAATCAGAACCAATTCATCTTCCTTAATATATTTACGGTCCTGTTGAGAAGGCGTGATTAAAATAGAGCCATCTTTAAGGCGGGTTGAAAAGCTGCCTGAGATACTTGTAAAAAGCTGACGATCATATAACCGTTCCAATAACCTGATCATTTCTTGACGGCAAGAAACCTCTTCGACAGAATGGTGCTTCATTTCTATCTGTGTTAATTTATCCGCTTTATATAAATCTATTTCTTGTAAATTTTGTTCGGTCAGTTCAAATGGTTTCCCTATATTCCTTGCATTTATTTCCATACAAGCAGTATCTTCAAGTGTTTCAAACAACATAAAGGCATCAAATATAGTGGGTTTCCCTACCACAATACCATGATTCTCCAATATGACCGCATCCCCTCCTTTTGCAAATTCAGCCGAAATATTTTCCTTTAATTTGTCGCTTCCAGGGATCGCATAAGGTGCAACCTGAAGGGAATCTGCTACACTCTTATATGCATGTAAAAGCAACTTTGGGTTTGGTCCTTTACGAGCCATGCTAAAGGAAATCAAAGCCGGGGGATGTGCATGTACGATAGCTTTTATATCGGGCCTTGCTTCATAAATTCCTTGATGAAAAGGAAGCTCTACCGATGGTTTATGTTTCCCTATGAATGTACCGTCCTTTTTGACGGACATGATATCATCCATGGTTAATGCCCCTTTATCAATTCCCGAAGGAGTAATCCAAAGGTCACCATTTTCATCTAGAATAGAAAGGTTTCCTCCTGAAATTGTTGTCATGCCATATTTATAGACACGTTCCATGATCATAACAATTTGTTCGGCTGGATGCAGATTTTCATTCATATTTTATCACTCCTATTATTTACATTCTTCTTTCATGGAAATTGCTTGTTTGAATTTTTCAATCAGGGATGATGATTCAATTTTTTCTTTTGGCTCATATTTTTTTATAAGGAACGAGTGTTCTATTAACTGACGTGCCGTTTGTAAATCGCTTATTTCATTGCCTGAAATCATTTGTACTAGTATATTCCCAATCGCCGTAGCCTCTGTTGGTCCAGCGTATATGGTTTTCCCGCTAAGGTCTGCCGTAAGTTGATTAACGAATTCATTTTTCGCCCCTCCTCCGACAATATGAAGTTGCTCGATACTTTTCCCGGTTATCTCTTCTATTTGCCGAATGGACATCGCATAAATAATAGACATATTTGTAAATATACAGTTCGCTAATTCGCCCACTGTATGTGGAATCTCCTGATTCGTCTCCCGACAATACTGCTGAATTTCTTGAATCATATTTTCTGGATTTAAAAATCGTTTATCATTAAAGTTGATGAACTGCCTGCACACCTTTATTTTCTCTGCCTCATATACAAACTGCTCGAAGTTATAGTCTTCCTTTAAATGCCTTCTGACCTCTTGAATAACCCACATACCAATGATATTTTTCAGAAAGCGGTAGGTTCCGTATGCCCCCCATTCATTTGTATAATTGTTTTTAAGGGCTAACTCATTCACTATCGGTTTATCGCTTTCAATCCCAAGCAACGACCACGTTCCGCTACTAATATAGGCCCATTTCTCTCCATTACCAGGTGAACCGACTATGGCGGAAGCAGTATCATGTGAAGCAACGATAATCACTTCTGTATTGGGAAGATCAAAAGTAGAAAAACGTTCTTTCATCAGTTTCCCTAATCGTTCTCCCGGATTAGCAAAAGGCGGGAATTGATCTTTTGACAATGCAATCAGGTTTAGTAACTCTTCATCAAACTTCTTCGTATTTACATTCAATAATTGCATCGAAGAAGCACTTGTAACTTCTGTGACCTTTTTCCCCGTTAGGCAGTAACCTAAATAATCTGGCACAGTCATGACATTCCTAGTGACTTTCAGGTTCTTTATATCTTCTTCGTACAATTGGTATAACGTGTTAAATGATAAGAATTGAATCCCCGTTTTTTGATAAATGATTTCTTTAGGTAGTGTTCTTGTGACCTTTTCGATTGTATTTTCGGTGCGCTTATCACGATAAGAGAAAACTTCTTGCACTCTGTGTCCATTATCATCCAACAATACGTAATCCGTTCCCCACGTATCAATTCCAAGTGTACAGTGGTCGTATCCAAGCTTTTTTGCTGATTCTAACCCCTTTAAGATTTCATTCAATAAATGATCAATATCCCAAAAACAGGTTTCATTTTGTGTGGTGAAACCATTCGCAAATCGATGGATTTCTTCAATTACTAATTTCCCGTTCTCCATTTTCCCTAAGACCAGCCGGCCACTTGAAGCACCAATATCCACCGCAATATGTATCATTAGTCCACACTCCTCAATTTCTTTAAACCATGCATTATGGAAATATGATCGCGGCCAAAGAAGTCATGCAGTTCTAAATAATAAGCATACAGTTGTTGATAAATACTTACATTTTCTTTAACCGGTATAAAAGTATCTTCTTTTACTTTTGCCATCTTAGAGGATGCCTCCTCTATGGAATCATACCCACCATTTATACGGCCGGCAGCCGTGGCAGCGTATATGGCTGCTCCTAATGCAACCACTTGTTCCCCATCCGCGATTTTAATTTCACGATTTAAAATATCGGCATATATCTGCATTAACAGTTTATTTTTTTGAGGTAATCCGCCACAGGCAAACAAATCGTTTATCTCTATACCATCATTCTCAAAGGTTTCAAGGATTTTCCTTGTTCCAAAGGCTGTTGATTCTAAAAGTGCACGGTATATTTCTTCCGGCTTCGTAGAAAGAGTAATCCCTGCTATCACACCTGACAAGTTCGCATCTACAAGGACTGTTCGGTTGCCATTCCACCAATCTAACGCCACTAACCCAGATTGACCAGGCCTTAAGCAAGAAGCCTTTTTTTCCAGTAAGCTATGTAGATTGACACCTTCTTGCTCAGCTTCTTTCTTTACATACTCAGGAGCAGTTTGCTCAATATACCATGCAAACGAATCGCCAACAGCCACCTGTCCCGTTTCATAACTGAATGATCCGGGAATTATTCCATCCTCCACTACTCCACAAATACCTTCTACTGTTTGTTTTTTCTCGGAAATTAACATGTGGCAAGTAGAGGTTCCCATCGTCATCACAAATTGGCCTGGATGGACAGCTCCTACAGCTGGAACACCTGCATGGGCATCGATTATGGATACAGAAACAGCCGTACCAGATTTCAACCCCATCTTCTTAGCCATCCCTTCTGTTAAACCACCCGACCGTCCAGCGATGGGTAATACTTCACCACGCATTTTTGTATCCAGTATATCCAGAAGACGTTCATCAATAGCCGCTAAAAAAGCAGGGTCCGGATATCCATCTTTTTTATCCCAAAATGCTTTATAACCGCTCATATTACTGCTGCGTACCAGCTCATTCGTCAGACGGAAGGTAATCCAATCTCCGGCTTCCATAAATAGATCCGTTTCTTCATAGATATCAGGTGATTCACGTAACACTTGTAAAATCTTAGGGAACATCCATTCAGAAGAAATTTTCCCGCCATATCGTTGCAGGAATGGTTGATTCGTTGCCTGTGCAATGCGTGTAATATCATCCGCTTCTTTTTGTGCGGCATGATGCTTCCATAATTTGACCCAACTGTGAGGGTCCCTTTTCCACTTCTCATCAAAACAAAGGGGATTTCCTTTCTTATCAACAGGCAAAATGGTACATGAGGTAAAATCGATTCCAATGCCTATCACATCATTCGCATCTACTCCGCTTAACCGAATCACTTCAGGAACAGAAGTATATAAAACGTCCAAATAATCACCTGGATGCTGGAGAGCCCAATCTTTTTCAAGTTTACATCCGTCTGGAAGCCTATTAGACAATACTCCATGACGAAAAGGTGTAACATGTGTAGCCATTTCATTTCCGTTCTCTATATCTACTAGCAGCACTCTTCCTGATTCAGTGCCAAAATCAATTCCGATTGTATATCTCTCATTCATCCCTTCATCATCTCCTAACATGCAAGTCACGCAATGATATTTAATAAAAAGGCCCCTCTAGATAGTTGAGAGGGGACTTTTCGGTCTATCTAACCTTAAAAATTAAAATCAGCTGCATTGTCTTTCGTAAAATCTGTCGGTGGTCCCATGATGATTGTTTTTCCATCCTCCCACACGTCAATTTCACCTACATTTTCAACTTTCAAACCATCTTCTGGTTTCTCCCCTTCAGCTAGACGTTTGGCGAGGGCAACTGTTAAATAACCTAGTTTGTCTGGCTCCCAAAGAATGGCTACATCTAGAGATCCATCATTTAAATATGGTGAAGAGTCTTTCGGTAGAGCAGTTCCAACAACTGTTATATCATCTTGCAGTCCTTTTTCCTGAACAGCTTGGGCTGCCCCAAGAGGTGCCGGAGTAGAAAAAGCCATGATTCCTTTTAATTCAGGATTTGATTTTATTAAATCCAGTGTTTTTTGGTATGCCACCTGTTGTTTTTCATCTGTCGCGATTTTATCCGATACTAATTCAATACCTGGATAATTCTCTTCCAGTTCTTTTTTTGCTGCATCAATCCAGGTGTTTAAGTTTGCAGCTGAAAGCCCTCCAGTTAATATAGCGATTTGCCCTTTTTCAACACCCATTTGTTTTACGAGTGATTTAGCAATATGGCGACCGTATGCTTCATCGTCTATTTGGTGGACGGATAATTCTACAAGGGATTGATCAGCTGGTGTATCCCAATCCATTACAATTATTCCTTCATCCTTCGCCTTTTGAAGGACTGGTGAGAGTGATGCAGCGTCATTTGGTGCTACTGCGATTACATCCACATCTTGACTAATTAAGTCTTCAATGACTTTTACTTGCTGTGCAGCATCCGGTTCCGTAGGTCCTGTGTAAATGGTTTCCACACCAAGATCTTTACCTGCTTGAATCGCTCCTTTTTCAGAAGCATTGAAATATGGTATCCCCATTAATTTTGGAACTACGGCAATTTTCAACTTCTCATTACCACCTCCGCCACTTGTTTCTTTTTCACTGTTCCCCGATGCTCCTTCTTGTGATACACAGCCTGCTAACAGTCCCCCAGCTAAAATAGCTGTTGCCAATATCCCCGTCATTTTCTTCATAATGATCCCCCTTACAATTTTTCTGATTTTTCACTAAAGTATTTTCAGAGATTACCTGGTCATGTAAATTACGCTACAGAGTTTGAAGGTAACTTCTTTTGACTTTTTTCGTCTAATTTCGTTTTCACGAAGTTTATGACCAATACCGTGATTAAAATAACCCCCATCATTACAGTTACGATCGATCGTGGTACACCCATTAAGTTCAATCCACTTGATAACATTTGGAAAATGACCACTGCGTAAACAGTGCCGATAACTTTGCCATAACCACCTTGAATTTCAGTTCCGCCAAGCACGGCTGCCGCTACACTTTGTAATAAATAAGAAGATCCCAGATCCACTTTTGCAGTATTATAACGGGATGTCATAATAATAGAAGCAATTGTGGCAAGAAGTGCCGCATATAAGTAAACCCTCATTAATACCTTGCTATTATTTATACCTGAAAATAATGTGGCGATCGGATTGCTACCCACCATATAAACACTTCTGCCCCATTTGGTTTTTGACAGCAATATAGCTGTTATTATTGCAAATAGTACAAAAATAATGATGGAAAGAGGAACGATCCCCATATAGTAGCCGTTTCCAATTAAGCTATAACCCTCACTGAATCCTGAAATTGAATTTCCTTTCGTAATGCTTAAGATCAATCCTTCAAAAAGCACCATCGTTCCGAGTGTTACCAGTATTGGCGAAACACCGATTTTTGAGATGATTACGCCGTTAATCAATCCGCAGCTCAGCCCGACTAAAACACCGATTAAGATTGCGCCTAGCATTGGGTATCCGCTGCTTGCCATAAGTGCGATTGTCACGCCAGACAAGGCAGCTGTATACGTAATCGATAGGTCAATCCCTCCAGTTACAATCACCACCATCATTGCTAATGCGATTAAACCAAACTCCGGGAGCTGGAACATCATATTGGTTAAATTATTTGAAGAAAAGAATCCAGGTATTGAAAAACTCATTAACACAAACAAGCCTGCTGTAATTACACCTAAAGTATTTTCTTTTGATATTGAAAGCCGTTTCATTTTTTCACCTCTTTCTTACGCTTCCACTTCAATTTTCGCTAACTTATCTTTTGAGCGTTTATATTGAATGTGGTCGTATGACACAGCCAGTAATATAATCAATCCAGTGAATACTTTTTGCCAGAAGGTATCAATTTTTGCCAAGATAAGTCCATTTTGTACAATACCTAGCAGAAGAACGCCCAAAACCGTTCCCAAAATGGTACCGCGCCCCCCCATGATGTTCGCACCGCCCAAAACAACGGCTGCTATGACCATCAGCTCCAGACCAAGCATTCCATTAGGATCCACAGCTTTTGTATATGCTGTTTGAGCAATGGCTGCTATTCCTGCAAGAAACCCCATATAGGAGAAAACAAATATTTGAACTTTGTCAAAATTTATCCCAACCCGAATGGCTGAATCTTTATTACCGCCAATCGCCAATACTTCGCGACCGATTAATGTGTATTTCAAAATATACCAAGTAAGTAGTGCTACTGCGATAAAAATTAGAATGATGATAGATATACCAAACATCTCAAAACTGGCAAACTTGATGAATACGGTTGGAAAACTGCTGCTGTTCAAATACTGTCCATTCGTAATGTACAACACGAGCCCATTAATGATACTCATCATTCCAAGTGTCACGACAATAGCTGGAATTTGAACCTTTGCAACAAGCAGTCCATTCAGTGCACCTAAACAAACCCCAAGAAATGGCCCAATCAAAAAGAGTAATAGTATAGAGATGGGATGGTCAGGCATGAGCATCATTACTTTTCCAACGATGACACAGACAGCACTTGTAACAGCAGCCACCGATACGTCAATCCCGCCAGTGATGATTACAAGTGTCATACCCACCGCCAGAATTCCAAGTACAGCATTCCCTTTTAGTACATCCAGCAAATTGTCTACAGTTAAAAAATACGGGCTTAAGAATGTCAATGTAATACATAGAAGCAAAACAATCATTGCGATGCTGATTTCCTTCGACTTCAAAATGGCGTTCATGCACGTACCTCCTCTTTTAGCGGAAGCCCTTTTTTGGAAGGAGATTGAGAACCAAGCAGAGCATAATTCATGATATTTTCCTGTGTCGCTTCTTCTATACCAAGCTCTCCGGCTATTCTTCCATGTCTCATGACCAAAATCCGATCACTGACAGCAAGTACTTCTGGAAGCTCTGAAGAAATCACAATAATGCCCATTCCTTCAGCAGCCAGTTCCCTCATTAACTTATGAATTTCTGACTTCGCCCCAATATCAATCCCATTCGTCGGTTCGTCAATAATTAGGATTTGTGGTTTAGTAGAAAGCCACTTGCCGATCACGACTTTCTGTTGATTTCCGCCTGATAGGTCACCAGCTGCCCTTTTAGGCAAAGAGGGTCTAACATCTAGCGTTTTCATATAATGATCAGCCAGCTTAACTTCTTCCTTTCGCTTAATCAATTTGAATTTATTTCTCAATTGTTTCAAAACAGGTAATGAAATATTATTGATTATGGACTGGCGAAGGATGAGTCCTTGCGTTTTTCTGCTTTCTGGAATATATGCAATCCCTTGCTTTACAGCATGTTCAGAAGAGTTGATTTTAGTAGAAACCCCATTTATTTTCATACTTCCATCGTAGGGCCTGTTGACCCCGAATATCGCTTGTGCAAGCTCTGTTCTTCCTGATCCGACAAGTCCTGTAATCCCAAGGACTTCTCCAGCTTTCAATTCAAAGGAAATATCTTTAAAGTTACCTTCTTTTGATAAACCATTCAGTTCCAAAAGAGTTTTTCCTGTTTTTCCTTTTACCATATTCTTGTTATATAAAATCTGACGTCCCACCATTAGTGTGATTAATTTATCTTCATCAAGTTCTTCAGTTTCATAAGTGCCTACATATTTCCCATCTCGTAATATTGTAAATCGATCGGAAACAGTAAATAACTCTTTTAACTTGTGGCTGACAAAGATTATGGAAATTCCGCGATCCTTTAATTTTTTTATAACTTTATAAAGTTTTTCAACTTCCCCTGCGGATAGGGATGAAGTCGGTTCGTCCATTACAATCAACTTGGAATCAAAAGCGAGGGCTCTGGCGATTTCAATCAGCTGCTGTTGAGCAATGCTTAATTTTTCAACGGGTGTATGAACATCAATCTCAAATTCTAGTTCTTTAAGTGCCCGTTTTGCTGTATCCTCCATCTCCTTCCATCTAATCTTTTTCCATGGTTTTTTGTCACTATCCCGGCCAATATAGATATTTTCAGCTACAGATAGGTTTGAAAATAAACTTAAATCCTGATAAATGATTGAAATGCCTTTTAGCGTAGCATCAATCGGTTTTTGAATTTCGGCTTCTTTTCCTTCAAAGTAAAACTTGGCGCCTGGGTCCGGTCGATAAATGCCAGCTAATATTTTAATGAGCGTTGATTTCCCGGCACCATTCTCACCTATTAACGCATGAACTTCTCCTTTTTTCACTTCAAGCTGAACGCTATCCAGTGCTTTTACACCTGGGAAGGTTTTACTGACATTCGTCATTTGCAATAAGAAATCAGACATGTTTCTCTCCTTTCCAACCTTAATCAGTCATAAATTTTATTCAACTTTTGTTTTTTACCATAATAATTAATGTTATTGGTTTCACAAAAATGTTCCACTTCTGCTAGCCTCGGCACACCATCTTGGGCCCCCATTTTCGTTACATTCATCGCCGCTACAATTGAAGCAAACTCGGCTGATGATTCGATCGTCTCCCCATCTGCAATGGCACAAGCAAGGGCTCCTGCGAACGAGTCTCCTGCCCCCACTGTATCAATAGCTTTTACAGCAATGGGCTCGATAAAGTTTGTTTCACCATTTTGATAAACCAATGCTCCTTTATGTCCCAACTTAATAATGCTATTCTCCACGCCAAAATGATTCTCAAAGAAAACACCCGCTTTGCATGCACTTTCCTTCGAGTTGACGTCAATCCCAGTCAACACTTTTGTTTCCTGCCAATTCGGCGTAATCAAATTGGCATACGTCAGTGCTTCAGTCGTTACCCCTTCTGCCGGAGCAGGGTCCAGGATAATAAACATATTTTTTTCTTTAGCCCTTTTCATGGCTTGTAGAACAGCCTCATTAGGAATTTCCATCTGTACAAGTAAAACAGCATAGTCATCACTGATGGTAGAAAAACAAATGTCAATATCACTTCTTGTCAAATGTTCATTGGCCCCTTTAATGACAAGCATGGTGTTTTCTGCTGTAGCATCTACTGTAATGACTGCGCATCCAGTTGGATGTTCTGCAACATGTTTCAAGGAGGATATGTTCACGTTATTTTGAAGAAGAGAACGTTCTATTTCATGCCCGAATGCGTCGTCGCCAACCGCACCGATCAGTTTTACTGGTTTTCCAAGTTTAGCGCACGTCGTTGCTTGATTTGCGCCTTTTCCACCACTTAATAGTTTCATATTTTCTCCGAAAATCGTTTCCCCATGCGCTGGATACTGATTAGTGACTGCGACAATATCCATATTAATACTCCCTACCACTACAACCCCTTTCATGCACAACCCTCGTTTTTCATTTTCATTTGCTCTAAGAATGCCCGTAGTTGGCCAACGGCATCTTCCAGTAATACATCGTTTTTAAATAAACAGGAAGTCCCGCAAACCAACATGTCGGCTCCATTTTTCAATACACCCGGAATGGTTTCGAACCCAATGTTTCCATCTACCTGAATATCAATTTGGTAGCCTTCCGATTGAATTAATTCTTTTATCTTTTTTATTTTCTTATACATAAGCGGTACAAAGGACTGCCCGGCAAAACCAGGATTCACCGTCATCACCGTTACATAATCGACTACATCCAATACATGTTCAAGCTCTGTGATGGGGGTTGATGGATTTAAGGCTACCCCTGCCTTAATCCCATCATTCTTCAGCTTTTGTAGTGATCTCTGTAAATGGGCAGTTGCCTCTGCATGAATGGAAATCATATCTGCCCCCGACTGAATGAAAAGATCTAAATGGTCTTCCGGTCTTTCAACCATTAAGTGAACATCAAATGGTTTATCCGAGAATTGCCTAATGCGTTTAATTAGATCCGGGCCCATTGTAAAATTAGGAACAAACGATCCATCCATTATATCTAGATGAAAGAAATCAACACCTGCACGGTCTAATCTCATTACTGATTCTTGTAAATTCCCCATATCTGCACACATAAGTGAGGGTCCAATTAAGGTCATATAAACACTCCCGTTCCATTTCGTCTTTTATCAAGAAAGCGTTTCCCTCATAAAGGAAGCGCTTTCTTTTCTGATACTTTCACTATAAAGGGAATTGGCATAAGCTGGTAGGTGATAAAATTCGGGTAGGGGGGATTTTCTTCGGGACATTTTCAATATAGACATAAAAAAAAGCTCCGGAATGGAAGCTTCTACTTTTTCACAAAAAACTCATGAGTATCTCGATATTGAGACGGAAGTTGTCCTGTCCATTGCTTAAACAGCCGACTAAAATATTTGGTATCTTGATAGCCTACTTTTGAAGCGATATCATAAATCTTTAAATCTGTATGACTTAATAATTCCTTCGCCACTTTTAACCGTTCATTGGTTACATAGTCAAGCACGGTTTCACCTGTCTGATTTTTAAAATACTCACAAAAATAGGTTGAATTTAAATGGACATGATTGGCGATTTTTTTTATTGTGATGTTATCGCCTATATGTTTTAGAATCCATTCTTTTGCCTGGCGTATGGGATCTGTTTGGTCATTTTGAAATGCTGCTTGCTTTTTTAACATATTCATGACCCAGCGCTCCGTCTCCTTTTTTAAATGATTAAAATGAGAAGAATCCTCGGCAATGCTAAATGCTTCCTCAAGTAAAAGCGGAAGTTCTTTAAAACCATCACTTTTAATCCATTTATTAATAATTCTAATAGACAAATAGCGAACCGATTCTTGTATTACGAAAGGGGACGTGACATCTTTCAGTTCGTTAAAGAATTGCCTGAGAGAACGAATGGCAGCTTCTTCACCATGCTCCATCGCCTCCACTGTCTCTTCTGCCCATTTATAGATGGATGGCGGCACTTCAATCACTTTATTATATGATACATGCTTAAGCATTTCAGTTCTGAAAATTTTATTGCCTCCTTGTATCATTCGATATTGCAAGGTAGATCGTAATTCATCTTTAATATTTACTAAAAGGGTAAGGTCATTAAACTCATTCCCAAGGGCAATGGAAACCGTAAAAGGGGTTTGCCGTTGGACAGTTGTTTTTAATGTTATACACAATTGCTCCAAAGCTGTAGGGGTAGTATCCTTAATCAATAACCAACTGGCATGTAGACTATCTTTCCACATCCAATGCGTTGAATGAACATCTAGTAAGTCTGTTATAAGTTTTTTTATTACATCATTCCATCCACCCCAATCTTCTGGTGAAAAACTTTGGGTTTTGGCAGATGTATGATCGATTCCAATATGGATCAGGGAATAGGTTCCTTCTGGAAATTGCCGCGTCCATTCAAGTAATGATAAGTCCATTGCATCTTTCCACGTAATTTCCATCAGCAATTGAAGCTGCTTTTCATGGGTTAATATCAAGGCTCTTTCTTCTATTTCTCCTATCTTTTCCCTTTCCTTTCGTGCCTCAATTACTTTTTCCTGCACAGTCTTCAACTGCAGTTTAAACTTTTCTCGATCAATCGGTTTCAATATATAATCGACAGCTCCTTCCCTTAGGGCAGTCTGTACATAGAGAAAATCATCATACCCGCTTATAATGAATGGAAATAGCCTTGGTTTAGTTTTTTTCAAATGTTGAATTAACGTTAACCCGTCCATGACAGGCATTTGTACATCTGTTATTAATACATCAACTTCTTCTACTTGATTGATAATTGCATCGTATGCCTCTTGGCCATCGGAGTAAACACCTACAACATGCCACTCTTCCCCACAAGATTGTACTAGTCTTTCTATGCCTCTTCTTATCCTTGGTTCATCATCTACAATGACCGTCCTGACCCTTTGTATCATCTCTTTTCTTCTCCTCTCCTTGAACATACATGCTTACTTGTTGGGCATTTATTTTGGGAAGTCGGATAATCACACTCGTTCCCTTTCCGTATTCGCTATTAATTTGAAGATTATATTGTTCCCCGAACATCATGCCAATTCTTGCATTTACATTGATAATCCCAAAGCCAGAGTCCCGTTTCATCATTGGATCCAAACGTAACTTTTCATTTAATTCAATTAATTTGCTTTCTGTCATCCCTGGTCCGTTATCACTGACTATCAGCAAAAGATATTCCTCACCTGTCTGAGTTTCCTCTTCAGAAATATGTATTTGAATGTCTATTTCCTTTCTTTTTTCCAATCCATATTTAATGGAATTTTCAACGATTGGCTGTAAAACAAACTTGGGTATATAATAATTAACTACATCTGCTCCTTTTTCTATCATAAAATGCAAACGATCTTCAAAACGGAATTGTTGGATGCTTAAATAATCTTCAATGTGCTGAACCTCACTGTTTATAGGAACCAAGCTTTCTTTATTACTGATTGAAAAGCGCATCATTCTACCAAGCAGAGTCACCATCTTCACGACTTCATCGCTCTCTCCTTCTTCCACAGCCATGCCTATGGTTTCCAGCGTATTATACATAAAGTGAGGATTTATTTGAGATTGAAGGGCGTATAATTCAGCTGTTTTTTTTCGCAGTTCAATGTGGTAGTTTTTATGAATCAGCTCTCTTATCTCTGCAAGCATTGATCGAAAACTGTTCGCGAGCATCCCGACTTCATCCTTGGAATGTATAGGTATTTCTACTAATAAATCACCTTTTTCCACCCTCTTCATTATATCTCCTAATTCGTTTAGTGGACGTGTAACGGTCCAGGCAAAAAAGATAGAGATCAATGTAGTAATGAGTGTAAAAAGGATAAAAACGAAAATTGTCACATTTCGGATAACATCCGTTTTTTCTGTCATGTTTTTGATAGGTATGCTATGAACGAGTACCCATGGCAGCTCATTTGATTCACTTATACTGATTAAATTCCGTTTTCCATCGATTTCTGTACGAAAACTACCATTCAGTAATGGGTAATCATGTATCCCTTTTTCCACTGTACCAATTTTTGAATGATCCTTATGATAAATTATCTTCCCCTGCTTATTCATGATCCACATCGTAACATTCTCTTCCTTTTGCAAATCCTGAAGTGATTGCTCAAAAAAGGCTACATCGATAGCTATATAGAGCGTTCCTAAATTTTTTCTATTATCGAAATCAGTAATTGTTTTGACCAGCATAAAATAGGAGGGATCCCCTTCAAACGTTAAATTAGTCTGATTAGGAAGGAGCAACTGCATCTCGCCTAGCAATCCTAGGTCATCTGCATATGGCAAGGAACCATCTTCAAAACCAAAACTGTCATAATGCAGACTTGTACTTGCAAATGTACGATTCTTGGAAACAAGAAACGCCCCCAAAATATGAGATGAATTGTTATTTAAATAGGTTCTTGTCAAATAACTCTTCATGATATACTCATCGTGTAGCAAAACCGATTTTTTTTTTGATTGGCTGTCTCTTAAAATAGCCATAACATCACCGGAATTATAAATTAAATCAGGTAAGGTCTCTAGTTTTTGAATGTCATTTTCAATGTTGCCATTAACCTGTTTGACAAGACGGGGAATATATTCGCCTACTTCTTCTTCTATTGATTTTGTGTATTGCCAGTATGCAATGAACCCAAGGAAGGCCATAGGTAGAACCGTTAATAATGTATAGGTTGTAACTAGTTTTGTCGTTAAACGCAGGTTTTTTATCTGGATAGGCTTTTTTCCTTTAAAAATCATACTGGTTCACATTTCCCTTTGTAAAATCGATGGGCTCTCCCATAATGACCATGTCACCGGTGAATTTAATCCTACCTATGTTCTTAATGTTCTGTCCTTCATACGGAAATTCATCATTCAATAAGTTTTTTGCTAGGCTAACAGTCAAGTAACCTAACTTTTGTGGACTCCATAACGTAATGGTCTGGGCAGCCCCTTCCTGTAAATACTCATTCATTAAATTAGGAGTCGATGTACCGACTACGGCAACCTTGCCGATTTTCCCTGCATCTTTCACAGCCTGAGCCGCAGCAGGAGGATTAACCGTTGAAATACCAATAATTCCTTTTAGGTCCGGGTATTTTTTAAATAAATTTTGTGTTACCTTATACGCTTTATGAATATCTTCGTTTGTATATTCCACTTCAACTAGTTTCATAGTTGGATAATATTCTTTTTGTTGGATTTGAATCCAATCAATCCATGTATTAAGATTGGCAGCGGTAGGAGATCCCGTCATAATCGCAAACTCCCCTTTTTCTTCCATTTCAATAGCGAGAGTATCCATTACATGCCTGCCAATTATCTCAGGATCTATCATGTTCACAAAAAAGCTTCTGTATGATGCATTAGTATCAGAATCCCAGGTGATCACCTTGATTCCTTTAAGCTTTGCTTTTTTCAGCACCCTGCCTAATTTATATGGATCATTTGCAGATACCGCAATTACGTCCACTTTTTTTTCAATTAATTTTGTTATAATCTCTTCCTGCTTTTCAGAGCTGGGGGTAGGTGGGCCTGTATATATGACCTTAACACCTAAGTCTTTTCCCGCCTCCAACGCCCCCTCCTCTACCGCTTTAAAATAAGGTATTCCGTCAATTTTAGGTATAACAGCTATCGTATACGAATCTTTTTTATTCTCGACAGGTTTTGTATTGACGTCGATACTTTCTTCATCATTGTAAATAATCTCGTATTCTGCAGAATGATCACAGCCGCTTAGTATAAATAAAAACAAAATAAAAAAGATGGGCATCCTTAACATGATTAGCTACCTTCTTTCTTAAATTCTAAACATTAGCACGTATCATGGATATTGTAATAAGGAATGACTTAAGAAGTGCTTTTCTCATCCGGTTACATTCACCGCTGCTTCTTTCTAAGAAAACGGTTTCATAAATGATGGATTTTACCGGGAGTATAACCTTAATTTCTTTACTAAAATAGGAAACCTATATATACTTTCAGGTTTCCCTATAATTTATTGTCCAGCCATGTCCTTCTCTGTTATGTTCAACCACTAACTTACACAAAAAGCGAGATGAAAACTGGAAAAATCGTATTTTAGCAACAAGAATGAGCGCCTTTCTCATTCTCTTCTATATGTATTAAAAATATCTCTATTGTACATTTGACCCTATCATTTTTTTCTTTTTATTATTGATTTTTACTGTTTTTGAAAGGTTTGTCAATTTAAATTTCACGAATATTTTTAAAATTCAAATAATATCTTTATATAGTTTCACTTGCTCATAGTGTTTCATTTTTAGTTGTATTGGAGAATTACAAAGCAGTCTACGTCATTACATTTTCTATATCCTTTTTTCATAGTGCTTTTATTATCTTAAACTGTAGTTTGATACCTTCAATCCAAATCCTCCCCTTTTAGAAAAAGTTACTTTAACGATTCCTCCTCAATCCTCAGTCTAATTTTCAACTGATTAAATCAATTTGGTGCACGAGACTCTCATTCCGGATTTAATACAAATCGACTAGCTTTCATGTCTATTTATTAATGTGCAATCAAAAAAAATAAAATATACCCATAGAAAGACCCGTGTCATAGATCGTTATAGGTATATTTTATAAAGGAATTACCTTTCTAATAAGTTTTCCTTTTTAACTATATTAATTTTCTTATTTAAACAAAAACTTTTTTACTTTTTCTCCACTTCTTCGTTATACTTCGGTAATTCCAGACCATTCACTCGGGACGAATCGATAGACCCCATATTAATACAGCGGAATTAGTCACACATCGGTTTGCGGATTCAGGACAACCTGTTATTTTAACGCTTTGCTAAAACATCATGTTCATATTCTTTCACTTGCGTCAGCCATCTTTCTTTTACCGGCACATTCATTTTTTTACAATAATAATCCCAAATTGCACCAAATGGATAGGTTTTAAATTCCTCCATTAATGCCAGTCGCTCAGTAAAATCGCCTTTTTCTTGAAGTTCTTTCAAATGATCGTTCGGTACAAGTAAGGCATATAAGAGGGCCTTAATCATATTACGCGTACCAATCGTCCAGGCAGCAACACGGTTGATGCTGGCATCAAAGAAATCAAGGCCAATGATCACCTGGTTTAATGCATCATTGCGAACAATTTCAAGCGCAATTTCACGAAGCTCATCGTCTAAAATTACGACGTGGTCACTGTCCCATCGAACCGGGCGCGAAACATGAAGTGCTAGTTTATCACTGTATAATAGCATCGAAGAAATTTTGTTCGATACAGTTTCAGTCGGATGATAATGACCTGTATCCACTAAGCAAATCTTGTTATTTTTCAGTGCGTAGCCAAGGTAGAATTCATGCGATCCAACGACATATGACTCGGAGCCAATACCGAAAACTTTACTTTCCACAGCATCCCAATTACATGTTTCATCCACTTCTGCTGTAAAAATTCGATCAAGGGATTCTTTTAATCTCTTTCTCGGTGTCAAACGGTCGCTTGGAATATCTTTGTAGCCGTCTGGAATCCATATATTTGTTAAGCAGGGATTGCCTAGTTCACGGCCAAAGTACTCTCCGATTTTTCGGCTGGCGATGCAATGATTAATCCAGAATTCACGAATTTCTTCATTTGGATGAGAAAGGGTCAAGCCGTCTGCTGCTTTTTCATGGGAAAATAGTGTCGGGTTAAAATCCAAACCAAGACCGTTTTCTTTAGCCCAATTCAACCAGTTTTCGAAGTGCTTTGGCTCAAGCTGATCGCGTTCGACTGCTTCTCCATTTGTTTCCGCATAAATGGCATGCAAATTGACCCGATGTTTCCCCGGAATAAGAGATAGCGCTTTTTCAAGATCCATGCGCAGCTCTTCCGGCGTAGTGGCTTTTCCTGGATAATTTCCCGTTATATCAATACCGCCAGATAATTCACTTTTGTTCACTTCAAATCCACCAATATCATCACCCTGCCAGCAATGAATCGAAATGGGCACTTTTTTCAGTGTTTCGAGTGCCGCATCAACATCAATTCCCCAATTCGCATACGCTTGTTTCGCTGCTACGTACTGTTCTTTAATTGTCATATCGTCCCATCCTTTTAACGGATTGAATTGATTACTCCATGATTCCTACTACCTTTTCACATATTCTTCACTTATCATAATGGGCAGTACATACTTAATCTATTATTTTTCGATAGATTGATTCTACCTATGACAAACCCTCCACTTAAAGCAAAAAAATCCTAGAAAACAGGCAAAACCTATTCAGCGATTAAAAGCTCCAGGTACACCGCCGTCTACAGTGACCATGCAACCCGTTGTTTTGTCTGCTTTTGATGAAGCGAAAAACGCTATGGACTCAGCAATGTCTTCCGGGAATATGTTTACTAGCAATGTAGTACGTTTTTTGTAATGATCTTCAAGTTGGTCTGGTTCTATTCCGTATGCAGCGGCACGCTCTTGACGCCAACCCGATCCCCAAATGGAAGATCCTTGTAATACGGCGTCTGGCAAAACAGAATTAACACGGATTCCGAAATCCCCGCCTTCCACTGCAATGCATCGTGCTAGATGTGTTTCAAGTGCTTTGACTGAACTGTAAGCAGAAGCATTTTTTCCAGCGTAAACAGAGTTTTTCGATCCCACAAATACCATATTTCCTCCTGTTCCCTGTTGTTTCATTTGCTTAAAAGCTTCACGTGCTACAAGGAAATAGCCTGTCCCCAGTACATTCATGTTTAGGTTCCATTCTTTTAAGGTTGTTTCATCAAACGGGCTGGATGTGGCAAGGCCGGCATTGTTGACGATGATATCAATTCCCCCAAATGTAAGAGCTGATTTCTCAAAGGCATCCTGTACCTGCTCTTCACTGGTAACATCCATTTTAAAAGCTGCAGCACGTATTTCCCCGTATTCTTTATTGATTTCATCCGCAACTTTTTCAGCACCTTCAATATTTAAATCAGCTAGAACTACATGGGCACCTTCAGAAACTAAACGCCGTGCTGTTGCGCTGCCAATACCGCCCGCACCGCCTGTAATGAAGGCTACTTTGCGTGAGAACTCCGCTTCTGCCGGTGAAAGAGACAATTTATAAAGCTCAAGTGGCCAGTATTCAACGTTATATGACTCATTTTCACTGAGAGATACGAACTCGCCAAATGCTGTTGCCCCTTTCATAACCGCAATCGCTCGATGGTAAAGTGCTCCGCTCACATTTGCCATGGCTACGTTTCTGCCTGTATTGACCATTCCGACACCTGGAATCAAAATAACTCGTGGTGCAGCCTCAAACATCACATCTCCTTCGTTTTTATTTCGCTCGAAGTATTGCTTATATTCTTCCTTATATTGTTGAATACCCGTTTTAACTTTTTCCACCAAGGATTCAGTCCGTTCATTTTGAGGATCCCAGTTAATGTAAAGCGGCTTCATTTTTGTATGTACTAGGTGATCCGGGCAAGCGGCACCGACTTGTGATAGGGCAGCCGCATTTTTGCTGTTCAAAAATTGCAGGACATCATCTGCATCGTCAAAGGTTAAAAGCATTTTTTTCTCCTCACCCACAGCACCGCGGATAACCGGCATAATCGAAGCAAGAACCTTTTTGCGCTCTGCTTCAGGTAAAGAGTCAAATGCCTGTCCACCAAATGCATCTTCTTCATGCTGGCGGCTTTTAATAAACTCTTCTGCTTCCGTTATGATCGATATGGTTTTTTCATAAGCTTCTTTCGATGTTTCACCCCAAGTAACCAATCCGTGTTTTTCCATTAAAACAAGCTCGGCTTGCGGGTTATTTTTCACACCTTTTGCGATCATTTTAGACAAAGTGAAGCCAGGGCGCTCATATGGTACCCAGACAAAACGATCACCGAAAATTTCATTGGCGACTTCTTTTCCATTGTCTGCACAACAAAGACTAATAATTGCATCTGGATGTGTGTGGTCAACATGTTTAAAGGGAAGGAATGCATGAAGTAAAGTTTCAATCGACATACGTGGATGCTTACTGTCGATCATGCAGTGTGACAAATATTCAACCATATCTGCATCAGTCATGTCATCACGCTCGATTAAAGGGTGAATATCCGCTAGATTCAAACCTGTGAAATTGCCCGCTTTCATTGTTGCAAGGTCGGAACCGCTTCCTTTAACCCACATGACTTCAATTTCCCGGCCACGAAAATCCTTTTCCATTGTTTTCATGGATGTATTGCCGCCTCCCCAGTTGCAGACGGCTCGATCTGTACCGATTAAATTAGACCGATATACCAGTTCTTCTACTCCAGATGTCACTTTTGACGCTTCTTTATCATTCCATAAATTATTAACCATTTTGTTTTACCCCCGTTTATCTTTATTTGTGTTTGTTTTATTGTATAACACTTTTGTTTTCATTTGAAGAAGTTTTTTTAATTGTTTCCAATTTTACGAAAACAAGGAAAATCGTTGAGCGTGAAAGACAATGGATGTATCCGCATTTTCAACAATCCAAATCATTCTGCAAGGTAAATATCATCTAAAAAATCACCATTTTCCTTAGATGAAGTCTGTAAAATAAACGTAAATACAACAAATGACCAGGAATGTAAACACCATGTCCCTTCCATCCTTAGAAAAAGAAAGATGCAAAACTTCCCAAAGACTTCGCAGGACATTTCCTACGGAAAGACATAATTTTCACGGGTAAACAGGCAGCTAGACAAACTTCTTTCTAATCCAAATACCATTGATGCAATAATGCTTCTCAATCCTTTTTACTGAAATTAAGAGATACAGTGTTTTTAATCGAATTCCATTGAAAAATCGGTGCTGTGGCTTTATTGAGGTAATATGAGTTACTGTTCAAATAAGAAATGGTCTTGGGCTTTCACACCAAAGATGGGGTTAACCTTTTGCTATCGTCTTTCGTTTTAGTACATTTGGAGCTTTTTTTTCTATTTAAAATCAAAGATTCACAAAAGAGTGGATTGGGTACAATATGAAATGAACTAGTAAACGTTATCTTAGTTTCGGGAGGAAGTTTATATGATTAATGAAAAAGTGGCTTTGATATTAGAAGATAAAATTAACGTTATTAAAAGTGATGAAACATCCATTTATTTAGTCGGCCCAATCAAATTACCCGTTAACTTAGAGGGCGAAACAATTATATTCCAGTGGTATTGCTGGTTACGATGTGAGAATATGGCGGGTCATTTTTGTGGTGACGGCACTTATAATATAGAAAAGATCATTGAAACTTTAGCCTCTTCCAACTTAGCGGAAATGCAGCAATCAAGTGTGTTACTGTATGGAGATTTCCAACATTCAGCTGAAGCCCTTATCCGGATGCATAGTATTTGTCATACTGGGGATATATTTGGCAGCAAACGCTGTGATTGTGGCTTTCAATTAAAGCAGGCTATGAAAATGATTGCAACTCAAGGATCCGGGGCTTTATTTTATTTAGCCAATCACGAAGGAAGAGGCATCGGATTATTTAGTAAAGCCATGGCTTATGTTCTGCAAGAAAAAGGATTGGATACGGTGGAAGCTAATTTGGAGCTTGGATTTGTGGATGATGCACGCAACTATGATGACGCCATTCGGGTGTTAAAAAAACTGCGCTCTAATCCAGTGACCCTTATCACCAACAATCCGAGAAAATTAGAAGCCCTTCAAAACTCAGGTGCCAATGTTGCAGGAAGAGTTCCGTTATGGGGAGACATTTCCGAGTTTAATGAAAAATATTTAAAAACTAAAGTGGTACGTTCCGGCCATTTAAAAGATAGTAAAAATGAATGAATTATTTGTTTTATATGAATTTGTTTCTACCCCTAAATAGGTTTGAAGTGAAATAAATCAACTTGTTACCGTATGCTTTTCCTTTTTAAGTTCTTTGATTTATAACATCACAGGTTACCGTAAAATGAAAACACATACGAGTATAAGGGATATAAATAAAATTGCTCACGTCTGGATAATAAGTAAATACATAAAAACAGGATGCAACGGAAAGTTGCACCCTGCCTGAAAAAGGGGTTTGCTTCATTTCGAATCAGCATAAATTCTCTGCGATAAACACCTCATCTACATTAGAGTAAGAACTGGTATCTGACTAGAGTTTACCATCCAAAGCAACCATCCCCTATATCTTAAAAGTTTAATCAACTTTCAAAGCATAAATGACAATTATTGAATGAGTTTTCTGCTTTTACGTGCAAGAGAACCATCTCCTTGCTCGAATCGATTTTTTAATGAAGCTATCAGTAGTTAAGTTAAACGTCTTTAACTAACACCTCATTTACTATATGATGTGAATCATACGTAATCAGTAGCCCCTTCTTCTTTATTTATAATGACCATCAGCGGCTAAAAAATAACTGGTTGTTTATGGATATCAAGAGTTCTTTCAAACGATTTCCAGCAAACAAAAAGGAATTTAATGGGATTCCAAACGAAAATCTTCGCAATCTCAATGGCTTAACAAATGCTTTGTTCCCTAACGATCCTTTTTAGCACATTAATTAGTGGAATTAAGCTAAACTAAACAGATGATTCTCTACACTAAGTTCAACTCCCGTCAGTGGAAATGGCGAGTGAGCAAAAATAAAAAAGGCGCCAGTCAGTTAGTTTTCAACGACTTGTACACCCCCTTCCAGTATTTACTTTATCTTTAATTTAGAAAGGACAAAGCGAATAACCTCGCTTTGTCCCTCCCTCATAGCACTATGAAGATGATTATTGCGCTTTCAAATCTGCACGATAATCGTCAATAATCGCTTGTATCTCCGGGTTAGCCGGAACATTTGTGACGTCGTAAAGGAATCCATCGGATTCGACCAAAGTCATTTTGGCGTCAACGACTTCAAAAGTCAAATTAAGACGGCCCAAATAATGTTCTTGTTCTCCGCCAGCTTGAGTAATTGGCACCATCACCTCTCCGTTGAATTCATATTCGGGAGTTTCGATGACCTTGTGTGTATCTGCCCCGATTACCGCCGAAACTCCGGGAACCTGAGCCAGCTTGTGGTCTTCGGGATTTCCAGCATGCGAAAGGAGAATGTTTACGTCTGACTTCTCACTCACTTCAGGAAGCAACGCATTCAACGCTTCAACCGGTTCGATGAAATCGAGGTCTGCAACATCATCCCAACCTCGAATTTCCGGCTTCATCGAAGTAAGACCAATCATGCCGACTTTAACGCCTGAAAAAGTAAAACTCTTCCAAGGCTTGACATTCTGTATGTACTTTCCTGTTTCCCTGTCAATGACATTTCCAGTAAGGATGGGGAAATTTACGTTGCGGTGGTAATCCTTTAACTGTTCATAACGGCTGTCCGGTGTGCCCTCCCCGGCAGGGTAAACACGGAAATCGTTGTTTCCTAGAGCCATAGCATCATAGTCCAATGCTTTTAACAGAGACGTTTCTAACTCTCCTTGACCAGCTTGAAACTCGCCGCGCAGGAAGACATCCCCGCCATCGACGAGAAGCACATTCTCCTCTTCATTGCGCACATTTTCAATGATGGTGGCGTACTTTGCAATAGAATTGTGATGAACGGTTCCATCATCCAGCGTGACGATGTCATCCAGATGACCGTGAAAGTCATTTGTCTGGAGAATGGCGAGTTTAAACTTCTCTCCTTCCTTGAGCTTTTCCTCCGCAACTGCCGTAACGGGCTTTGCGGCAAAAGCGGCAGCCATCGCCAGCGAAAAGCAGCCCGTCAAAAATAACTTCCCCATTTTTTTCATACTATTTCCTCCAAGCAATTACTCTATTAAATTGTAAAACAAGTTATTTAATTACCAGTCTTTTCGGATTTCTCAAGAGCAACTAGTTTATTTTTTTCTTCAGAGTTAGTATTTTCTTCTTTGTCATTGCTGATCAAATCATTTGTTGCTTTTTTAAATTCTTTTAAAGTGTTTCCAAAAGCCCTTCCAATTTCGGGTAATTTAGAAGGACCAAAAATGATTAACGCAATGACTAGAATTAGAATTAGGCCAGGGATGCCGATACTGGATAACAAATGTCTCACCTCCTACCATAATGGTTTGAAAGAACATAAAAAATGCGTTCATTACTTATAAAATTGGCATGCCATGACGCTCTAAAGCTGCTGCTTCTAATATAGACATGCCTTGTTCTTCTGCGAATGCAGTAAGTTTATCCGAAACAACTGGAGCAAGACTTGCTGGCGGCAAAGCCTGGTTCATAGCTCTTCTACGGGTAGAATTTCTGCGTGCAAATGGTCCCCAAATCGCAAAGGTGATACCTGGTGTTTGCATATTCACAAAGAAAGTATTTCCATCTGGAGCAAATGTAGGGCCAGCAAATTCAGAACCGTTCATCATATTCTCAGCGAAAGTATAAATATTTCCTTCAGGAGTTAATCCGACAATACGGTCATTGCCGCCGCCATCTTCGGCGATCCAAAGATCTCCCCAAGGAGTGATCGTAATGTTATCCGGTGCTTCTAAATCATTTTTATCAGTAGACTCATAGAATAGTTCTAAGTTGTTTGTCGCTGGCGTGTAGCGATAAACACGGCCAAGGTGTGCTGAACCTGCACTTGTATCATCAAACCATAAAGTACCTTCAGAAAAATAAGCCCCTTCTAAGCGGCTAAACTGAATGCAGCCTTTATCCTTGGCATCTTGCTGTGCAATTTCAGGATTTAATTTTTTCCAAACAACCCCGAATTTTTGTTCAGTACTAAATTGACTTGCAGCTGCAGCTGGCAATTCATCAATCGCTGCTGCTTCAAGGATACCTCCCTTTTGCAGAGAACCTAGCTTTTGACTTCGGTCATGTGGTGTAAAGCGGTACAAGAAGCTTGGACTTGCGTCTTCGGTTAAATACCAAATTCCTGTTGAAGGGTCAACATGCCCAGCTTCATGAGAGAAATAACCCATATCACGGATCGGTGTTCTTGACATTTCGTTTTCAGGATCAAGCGGATTCACTTCAAATACAAAACCATGTCCCATATCACGAGTTTCTTCCATTGTTAACCAGGTCCCCCAAGTCGTAGCTCCACCCGCACAGTTACGGATCGTACCTGAACTTGATACATACTGATCAATGACCTTGTTATTTTGTCCAACGATTAATGTGGTTGTGCCGCCGGCAGCACCAGCACTCCAAGGTTTTTTTCCGTTTACAGGGTAATCCGAATTTGTCCCATTTTCATGGTTTCTTACAAGAATGGTTGTACCCTTCTCTCCTTTATAGGCAGCCATTCCATCGTGGGCAGAAGGGACAAGGTCACCATTAGGCATGATATCACCAGTTCGTGAAAGCATTTTGTAATGAAATCCCCTTGGCAGATCAAGAACTCCATTTGGATCTTTTACTAATGGGCCATAGCCGCCAAATCCACTTGTTGGATTGCTGGATTCCGCTGCAAATCCTTTTGTAGCCCCCGCAAGAGAAAATATCCCAGTTGAACCAAGTGTTAATGCTAAAGTACTCATACCGCCCACTTTTAAGAAATTACGTCTGTTTAAACCGCTATTGCTGGATTTCATCAACATTACCTCCAAAAAATCTTTTTGAGGGGTGCTATATTCCTTATAGCAAACCCTACCCTCAAAATTAACAGAACATTTTAAATGCTCTGTTAAGCTCATGTGATTTTATTCCTTCGCATGAAAGATAAACCAAAAGTCACTGTTTTCACGAAAACAATGGAGGTTATAATGACATTTTTAACATGTAAAGGGTTGAAATTGATGGTATGAGTCAAAAGTGGAGAAAAAACTAAGGATTTAGTCATAAAAAGACCGATGCAGAATATTAAAGCTTATTAATCGTTTGTAAATATAAGAGATACACTATGACAAACTAGTTAACCCGATTAATTTTACCAAAATCTATTTAAATTTTTGAAAGGGTATCGGTTAAAGACATGCTATATCATTAATCTGGAAGTATTCTGGTTGTAAACCCAATCCCACATACTCCCCCAAATAAATTAAAGGGCTTGTTTGGATTACTGCCATTTTTCAGAGTGTTAAATGCTAATAATTTAAAAATATCCATCAGTCACAAGCATTTGCTCATATTTACATGCATGATATCTTTTTAATTCGTATAATAGAGTGAAGGGAAATCAAAATGAGTCTAATTTACAAAAAGAGGGAGCAGATTTGTTCTGTGGAACCAAAAGGCGAAGAAATAAACAGTTTAGCATTAAAAGTCAAAGAGATTATTCAATCTTCAGGATGTCAAAACGAAGATGTAATCTTTCTGTGTATTGGTTCAGACCGATCGGTCGGGGATTCATTGGGCCCTTTAGTCGGGACGATGCTTAAAGAACATACGGTGCCTTATCGTGTTTATGGTACCTTGGAAAATCCCGTTCATGCATTTAATTTAAAAGAGACGTTGAAAGAAATTAAAAAGCAATTCAAAAAGCCTCTTATTTTTAGTGTGGATGCATGTTTAGGGGATCAAAACCAGGTCGGTTATGTTTTTTTGAAGGATGGACCTCTTGTCCCAGGGAAAGCTTTAAAAAAAGTATTACCTGAAGTGGGAGATTATCATATTATAGGAATGGTAAATTATATAGATCCGCTGCCAACGATGCAATTTTTAAATGATACTCGTCTATACACGGTTATGAATTTGGCGAATAAAATCGTAAAAATCATTACTCAAGCGACCGGCGAGACTTCTAAACCTTATTAAAAGAATGGGCTGTCCCAAAAACCACTAATAATAATTGGTTTTGGCACAGCCCTAATTGTTTAAGTTCGAGAATTTATTTAACGTTATACTTAAATAATAGCCCCTGTCAAGATAGCAGCAATAATAAGGACTAATGAACAAATTAGAGCCCATTTAAATGCATACCGCTGTAGTTCCCCGATATCTGTCTTTACCATCCCTACCAGTAAAAGAGTCGAGGCCACGAGCGGACTTAAGAAATGTACAGGCTGCCCCAGTACGGAAGCTCTGGCAATTTCTAAAGGACTCACCCCATAAGCGGCTCCTGCTTCTGCTAGAATTGGCAAAACACCAAAGTAGTAAGCATCATTTGATAAAACGAACGTAAATGGCATACTTGTGAACGCAACGACCATCGGTAAAAAAGAGCCTAAAGAATCCGGAATGATGGCCACTAATGAATTTGCAATGGCGTCTACCATTTTCGTTCCGGAAAAGATCCCTGTGAAAATACCAGCCGCAAATACTAATGTGACAACGGTTATAGCGTTTCCTGCATGTGACTCGATTCGCTCTTTTTGCTGTTCTAAATTAGGGTAATTAATGATCGAAGCAAGAACAAACCCGATTAGAAACAACACCGGTACCGGTACTAAGCCCATGACAAGAACGACCATGACTGTGAGCGTCAACAAAAGATTGACCCATATTAATTTAGGGCGCTTTAAATCGTCTTGTATGGCGGAAGCTACCGCTGCTTCAGCAAGAGCCCCTTTCATTTCAGGTGCAGATTTGATATAAACAACGCCAAGCCTTTTGCGCTCTTTTTTACCAAGTACATAAGCGGTAAAAAGAATGGCTGCCATTCCTGATAATAATGTTGGGATAATCGGGACAAAGAATTCATTTGCATCCAAACCTAATGATGCTATTGCTCTAGTTGCAGGACCTCCCCAAGGAGTCATTCCACTCATAATACTGACAGCCAGCATAGAAATAGTGGCAAGAATAAGTGGATTCATACCAAGTCGCAAGTAAAGGGGCAGCATAGCGGAAATCGTAATCATATGAGTCGTGGTACCATCACCATCTAAGGCAACGGTCATTGCGATTACTGCTGTTCCTACCGCTATTTTAACCGGATCCCCTTTTACGATTTTCAACATGGTTTTAATAAGCGGATCAAATAATCCAGCGTCAATCAGAACTCCGAAAAACAAAATAGCGAACAATAGCAAAGCGGCTGAAGGTGCGACAACCTTTATTCCATCGAGCATCATATCTCCGAGCTCTGGGCCAAATCCGCCAATTAATGCAAAGATAATTGGAATGACTACAAGAGAATTAACAGGTGATAACCGTTTAGACATGATTAAATAAGTAAAGACAACGACCATTGAAATTCCAAGTAATGTTAGAATATTAATCCCTCCTATTAAAGAAACCGCTTACAAATTGAATAAAAAGTTTGAATAACTAAAAAATATTACATATTATTTCTGTTTCCCTGTTGCTTTATTTTCTATTTTTAGAATAGTTCATATCATCAAATAAGTGAAATACATATTTTTTGTACTTTTTCGAAAAAAAAACTTATAATCCATTTTATATTAAATTAAGAAATCCAAAAAGCACAATGAAATTGTCAATAATTTCATTGTGCTTTTTCGTTAAAGATTGGAATTTTTATTCAAGAAATCAATAAAGTTTTTCACAGTAGAGAGTTTTAATGAATCCTGGTTATACATTAACCATGTATTTCTTAACACTGGCTTCCCATTTTTGTAGGATAACCCGTATGTATGCAAATTATCTGAAGGCTGCAGGCATATTTCCGGCAGAATGGAAACACCAAGATCATTTTTGACCATCTCTTTGCACGTCTCCTGCCGATCTGTTTCCATAGTTACAAATGGTGGCTCTGGGAATCTATCATGCCACCAGCCATTTATTAAGTTTTTTAAAGAACTGTCGGTCTTATAATTTATGAATGGAAGTTCCGGCAAATTATCCAAGTCTACCTCTTTCTTAGAAATTAAACAAAGTCTTTCTTTATGCAGTAACGATTTGATTCCATACCATTCATAATTTCCACGCAGAATGCCTAATTGAACACTAGAGGAATCCAGAAGATGCATGATTTCAGTACTCCACCCTGTATTCACATTAAATTGTACATGAGGATATTGTGTTGAAAACTTTTTCAATATTTCTGGTAGTTTATATTGGGCAAAGTTGCTGGAAACGCCAAGCCTTAACGTTCCTCTTACCTCATTTTTCATATTCAGCATATAATCTTTCGTTTTTTGCAACTTTTTCACCATTTCTTCCGCATAGCCCGCTAAATGTACCCCTTCTGAAGTGAACTCGATGCCTCCTTTTATTTTGAAAAATAGGTTTGTGCTAAATTCTTTTTCTAAATTTTTAAGCCGGTACGTTAGCGCCGGCTGCGATATATATAAACGTTCTGCGGCACGGCTAATGTTTTTTTCTTCATATAGTACCCTTATCGCAATCCAATCTTTTTCGTCCACTTAACCATCTCCCGATTTTTGGATTATAAGTTTTTTTATCATTTTCATTAAAAAAATATGTATTTTACTTATGAATAAACATATCATACTATATTTTCAAAGGAACCGGTAGTGCTATAAATATTCATTTGAGAAAAGGTGGTTATACAATGAAAGTACCTGTAGTTGTAATGCGCGGCGGGACAAGTAAAGGTGTGTTCCTTAATTTTGAACATATGCCTTCGAATCCCTTACACTGGGAGGATTTCTTACTTGACGTGATGGGCAGTCCGGATCGGAGACAGATCGATGGTCTTGGAGGAGCGAATTCATTGACAAGTAAAGCAGCGATTATCAAAAAGTCAGAATCACCGGAATTCGATGTGGAATATACATTTGCTCAGATCAGCATCGATAATCAAATGGTTGATTTTAAAGGAAATTGTGGAAATATATCTTCCGCTGTAGGACCTTACGCAATTGAGCAAGGATTAGTCCCTATACAAGAACCTGTTACAACGGTGAAAATTTTTAACGTGAATACACAAAAACTGATTATTGCAGAGGTAGAGGTTGAAAATGGACATGTGAAATCAGAAGGATGCTGCTCAATACCTGGGGTGCCTGGTAAAGGATCACCTATTTATCTTTCTTTTACTCGTGCAGAAGGAGCAGTTACAGGAAAACTTTTCCCTACAGGAAATCCGATTGACATGATTAAAACCAAGGATCGGCTAATTCAAGTTTCTATCATTGATGTTGCCAATCCACTCGTTTTTGTCAGGGCACAGGATATTGGTCTAAGCGGAACCGAATTACCCAATGATTATTCACAGGAAAAATTAATTGAACTGGAAGAAATCCGGTCAATTGCAGCTGAAATGTGTCAATTTTCCGATAAGAAATCAGCTACTGTCAAATCTCCTGCTGTACCTAAAATGACTCTAATTGCTCCTCCTATGGATTACGTCGATCTAAACGGATCTGAAAGAAAAGCGTCAGAGATGGATTTGATGATCCGAATGATGTCGATGCAAAAGCCCCATCAAGCGCTTGCTATTACAGGAGCCATCTGTGCAACAGCGGGGGCTTACTTACAGGAAACGGTTTTATCTGAGATGGTGAACATTAAACACGAAATTTTCCGATTAGCCCATCCTGCAGGGATAATGGAAACAAAGGTTGATTTCTTGGCAGGACACATACGTGCTATTAAAGTGGTACGCACAGCAAGAATCATATTGGAGGGCTACGTGTACACGAAAAAAAATTACGAGCATTCCTATCAATTAGCTTGATAGTAAGGGATCTGCAAATTACAGCAAAAAGTTCCCTTTCACTTGGGGGCTTTATCAAATGTGGGTCTTCACTATCTTTTTATAGGAAAATAGTAAAATATTTGAATTAGGCGAAACGAAAGAAAGATTCAAAAATATGAAAGGCACTAAAATTCCCCAGATAAGCTAAAACCCCTAAAAATCTGGTTACAGTTACTAAAACCAGATTTTTATGGTTACTATAATATTTTAAAAAAGCTAATTACTATCCATCATCTTGTTTAGAGAAAAATACCAATACACAAAATCCCTACCCTTTTTCATGCTGAATTTTAGAATCGAGCGGTAAACAGCAATAAGTTAGAACTGTATTCATACGCGTTGATGCCCATCTATCCATTCAAGCTATTGCTGAACTCGAAAAGCTAGTAATGAAGAACCTTAATGTCTCGCCATCAAGACGATTAAAGCTATACAATCACTTCATCTGAAAAAGCTCCAATAGATAAACTGTTACTAAGTTTGACCTTTTATATTCCTATATGATATGAGTTTTAGTCAAAGCATAAAGACTTTAAATATGTTAAAATACCAAACAGCCAAGGACTTTTAAGCCTTGGCTATTTTTCATTCTTCTACTTCACGTATCTCCATTATTTTTTTGGACACATTCTTATCCAATAAACCATTCAAGGAAAAGACTCAGTGATTATTGATCGTTTCAACCTTTTCTTGAGTATAGCGTGCTGCGGATGAGCCAGCTAATTTTCCAAAGACTGCTCCAGACATTAACCCGGATCCACCAGGATAGTTTTCATAAAAAATCCCCCCAATCATTTCACCAGCCGCAAAGAGACCTTTTATCGGTTGTTCTTCTTTGTCTAACACATGACCCGTTGTATCTACATGCAAACCACCGAACGAGAAGGTAATTCCGCACGTTACAGGGAAAGCATAGAATGGACCTTGCTCAATTCGAAGTGCCCAGTTGGATTTAGGAGGGGTAATTCCTTTCGTTCCTTTGCCATCTTTCTCTACGGGTCTATACTCGCCATCTTGTACCGCACTGTTATACTCTTCGATCGTTTTAAGAAATTGTGTTTGATTGACCGGCAGTAAACTAGCCAACTCTCCAAGCGTATCTGCTTTATAAAAAGTCGCTTCTTCAAGGTCATATTCTTTACGCAGCATCAGGCGTACCTGTGCATCATAAATTTGATATGCCACATGTCCAGGCTGTTTTAATACCTCACGGCCGTATTTTGCATAAGTGTAATTTCGCAAATCTGCTCCTTCATCAACAAACCGTTTCCCTTCATTATTAAGCATGACGCTGTACGGATAAGAATGCTTTTTAAAAATATCTCCCGGCTTCGTGAAGTCCCCTACTTTTGGCGCATTATAATCTGTCCCAATAGAATGACATCCAGACCACTGCCCAAATTTTTGAGCCCCTACTGCCATAGCCATGGAAATGCCGTCTCCTGTGTTGAACTCGGTTCCACGAACAATAGCCGCTTCCCATTCTTCACCAATATTTTCACTTCTCATTTTCTTATTGGCTTCAAAGCCGCCACAAGCCAAAATCACACCGGATGTCTGAACTGTCACCATTGTATGATCCTTCTCAACAACGACACCGGTTATTGTATTATGGTCTGATACGAGCTCCACAGCACGTGAATCGTACCAAACGTCGATGCCAATTTCTTCTGTCCGCGCAAAGAGCTGTCTCATTAAGCCAACGCCTTTATCCTCCGTTTTGATAGGCAGTCCTCCCCAGAAATTGCGCTTGCCAGCTTGTACGAAAGATTGATTTTCATAATTCAATTCAAATTTTATTCCCTGATCACGCATCCACGCAATTGTTTCATACGATCTAGAAACCAGCTGCTTTGCTAACTCAGGATTACTTTGTCCACCTGTTACTCGCATTAGATCATTGTAATAATCGGTTTCCGTGTATTCAGGCATTACAATTAACTCGGATTCTTCATCTGTTAATTCAGGTATTATATATCTGATTCCGTCTAAATTATTGTATGCAACGCGAATGGCTCCATCCGTGAAGAAAGAGTTCCCTCCACGCTTTTCCACTGGTCCCCGTTCTAATACAAGAACTCTAGCACCTCCCTCTTTTGCTGAGATTGCGGCACATAAAGCTGCGTTTCCTGCCCCTACTACAACTACATCATAATATTGTGCATTTGACATTTTTACCCCTCCTGTAAAGTAGTGATAACTCTTCATGTAAATAATAAGTGAAAATAATGAATAAAAATAATATTGTTTTTTTATTCATTGCCATAGAAAAATTTTATGAAAGAATGCTGGAAAGGCAAAACTATAGTGAGTCTATTGATTTACATAAAAAGATAGATTTCTTTTTTAATTAGCTGTATTATACTTTTAGAAATTAAATAAATTATCATAATTTATAATTACCCATAAATATTTTTTATGGTTAAAGGAGAAAAATTTTATGGATGAAAAAGACTGGCTTATATTAATTACTCTTTACGAAGAAAGAAATATAACAAAGGCAGCACAGCGACTATTTATTTCTCAGCCAGCTTTATCCTATCGTATAAAACAGCTGGAAAAAGAGTTCAAAACAAATTTGATCTCTAGAGGCAAAAGAGGTGTCGAGTTTACAGTTGAAGGGGAATACCTCGTTCAATATTCGAAAAATATGCGTAAGCAATTAGGAGCGGCAAAAGAACACATTTCAAATTTGGATAAAAAAGTAAAAGGAACTTTGCGATTGGGTGTATCTGGCTTGTTTGCCCGATATAAACTACCAGTATTATTAAAAGAATTTCTAACCCTATATCCAGAGGTTGAAATCAGTTTGAAAACTGGATGGAGTTCTCAAATTCATCAAATGCTTCAAAAAGAAGAAGCACACCTCGGGATTGTTAGAGGTCCTTACAAATGGCAGGAAAATAAAGTGTTATTTCAAGAAGAAAAGATTTGTATTGCCTCCAGTAAAAAAATTGAATTAAAAGAACTTCCTTTTCTTCCTAGAGTTAATTATCAGACAGATCAATCGTTAAGAAATACTATTGAAAACTGGTGGCAGGAAACATTTGCGTTACCACCTAAGATTTCAATGGAGGTAGATCGGATTGAAACATGTAAGGAACTGGTTCTTAATGGTTTAGGATATGCCATTTTACCAGAAATCTGTATTAAAGATGATGAACCGCTGTATACTTTCCCCATTGTATTAAGCGATAATAGCTATTTGCTTAGAGAAACTTGGGTTTTTTATCGGGATGTGACTATGGATTTGGCACAAGTGAAAGCATTTATTGATTTTCTTAATGATTCTAAACAATGAAACAAGACGAAACGAAGTAAACTAATTCAAAGGAAGAGAATTAATATGAAAAAGTGGGATTTAAATAATGCAAGCAAGACAATCCAATTTTCGGCTGCACTTCTAACTGCTTTTATTGGAGGCGGCCTTTTCTCTCTTTTCAGGTTTCCAATCCCCTGGCTTCTTGGTCCAATGGCAGCCCTATTAATTGCATCACGTTTCAAAAACATTAAATTGATTTGGCCCGTTTCGATGAGAAATACTGGATTAATTATTGTAGGTTATTCAATAGGCATCTCCTTTACCAAGAGCTCACTGTCTGATATGATTAGTCACCTTCCCTCAATGATGATCCTTACAATCTTAATTGTCCTTGTATGTGCATGTTCTGCTTTTGTTATGTCAAAATATTCCGGCATTGACTATCCCACCTCCTTAACGAGTAGTATTCCTGGAGGTTTGTCACAAATCGTTGTGTTTGTAGAAGAAATGAAAAGTATTGATATTACTACCGTAACCTTTTTCCATGTTACAAGAGTGATAATGGTGGTTTTCTTAGTTCCCCTGTTAATTATCAGTCCCCTGTTTGCAGCGAATCGTACCAATGATTCATCTAAAATAATGGATAACGTTATTCCAGAGTGGAGTGATTTATTTCCTCTTATCTTTCTGTTCGCCCTTATTTGTTTTCTCGCAGCAAGAGTAGGTAAAATATTCAAATTACCAGCTCCTTACTTTTTAGGACCAGTAATCGTTACTGCTGCAATAGGTCTTTTAGGTTTGCAGGGACCACCACTTCCTCTTTCACTTCTTGATATATCTCAATTTATGGTTGGCGGTTATATCGGTTTACTATTAAAACCGGAACAACTTGATAACAAAAGAAAAACCTTATTATTGGCTTTGATGAACGGACTAATCTTGATCTGCGCAACAATGTTTTTTAGTTTTCTACTGACCAAGTATTATGATTTATCGCCTATTACGGGTTTTTTAAGTTTAGCCCCTGGTGGAATGGATCAAATGGGAATCATTGCACAAGAAGTAAATGCTGATGTATCTACTGTTACCAGCTATCAACTATTTCGGATGGCGTTTATTTATGCCGCAGTGCCTCCATTACTAAAATTGGTATTAAAATTAAGTTTAAGAAAAAAAGACAAGAACAGTAATGTAAAACTAAATGTTAAATAAAAAAGGGGGAAGCTTTGCTCAAGGACAATGAAAAAGTCTGATTTATAAAGAAAAGAAGGTTATCATGCAAAATATTTAGATGATGACCTTCTTTTTTGATCCTAAAAGTAGCATTAAATTTTTAAAAAATTTCGTTATTGAATCATTTATCCTATGGCTTTATTTACTCTCCTCCCCATTCTTTTTTAAAGAATAAATTATTTTGATACCAATACAAAAAAAATATGTATTTAACTTATTGTTCTCTCTGTATTACCTTTAATAAAGAAAAGCGCATAAGCATAATGTAAAACTTATTAATCTACCAGTTTATTTTTCTGAAAAATCACAAAAATATTTCTTAGTCACCCAGAGATCATTTGAAAGCGCATTCAAAGTATGGGAGGGGATTTAATAATGTTTCTTACAATTTTAGGTATCTCCATGGTTACCGTCTTTACCTATTTAATTATGTCCAAACGTTTATCACCCATTGTTGCTTTAACTTTAGTTCCAATCGTTTTTGCTGTAGTTGGTGGTTTTGGAAGTAAAATTGGCACTATGATGATGGAAGGCATTAAGCTAGTCGCTCCTTCCGCCGCTCTATTATTATTCGCCATATTGTTTTTTGGCATTATGATAGACACGGGCTTATTTGACCCACTTATCAAAAAGTTATTAGAAGTTGTCAAGGGAGATCCTGTCAAAATTTCGATAGGTACCACCATTCTTGCATTGCTCGTGGCCCTAGATGGAGACGGTACAACAACGTATATCATTACTGTTTCAGCTATGTATCCACTTTATAAACGAATCGGTATGAATCCATTGGTTTTAGCTACAGTAGCCATGCTAGCTTTAAGTGTCATGAGTGGTATGACCCCCTGGGGCGGCCCTGCTACCCGAGCAATAGCAGTATTGGGACTTGATGCATCCGAATTTTTTGTTCCACTTATTCCTACCATGATCGGCGGTGCTATTTGGGTTATTTTCGTGGCATTTATTTTAGGGAAAAAGGAACGTAAACGATTGGGTGTAATACACATAGAAGAGTTAAAAAATGAAATAGCTGCTACTGTAGAAAATGAAGCCACTGATGCATTACCTCATATTGACATTAAACGCCCTCGTTTTTTATGGGTTAACTTATTAATTGTGGTAGGCATTATGGTCATTCTTATTATGGGATTGGTACCTTCCCCTATTTTATTTTTGGTCGGTTTCACTATTGCTTTAATGATTAACTACCCTAATCTGGAAATGCAAAAAAGACGTATCTTAGCACATTCTGGAAATGCTTTAATTGTTGTTCTACTAGTTTTTGCAGCTGGAGTATTTGCAGGAATTTTTTCCGGTACAAAAATGGTTGATGCTATTGCTAATGGACTGGTTGCGATAATACCAGCTTCATTAGGACAGTTTTTCCCTGTCATTGTTGGCATTACAAGTATGCCATTCACTTTCGTTTTATCGAATGATGCCTATTATTTTGGAGTTCTCCCTATTCTTGCAGAGGCAGCTTCAGCCTATGGCATTAGTCCGTTAGAAATTGCCCGGGCTTCTATATTGGGACAACCCGCTCATTTAATGAGTCCGCTTGTTGCTTCAACCATTCTATTAGTTGGCATGGTTGATAAAGACCTTGGAGAATATCAGAAATTTGCATACAAATGGGCCATCTTGACATCGTTAACCTTAACAGTATTAGCTATAATTAGTGGCGCTATCTCTTTTCTGTAAAGTATACAGGTCCTTGTCTACTTGTTTGCTAGTAAATAACCGCAGGACCCTTTCCAAAAACAACTACTAAGGACTTTTAATCAATTTATCATAAATGTGAGGAACAACAACTATTGAAAGATAGACTCGGCGTATATCATTAACAGATAATCACATGGTAATCTTATATCCCATTTGAAAGATAATGAAAAGAAGTTGAAATTAAGCTGGCTGATTACTACATGGAGGTTTTACATAATTTAATGGAGGAACTTTGGGATCGTACGAATGAATACCCAAACATTGAGCGTGAAAAAACAAAAAATCTTTTACAGCTTCTCAATCAAGAATAACCAAAAGAATGAATTGGGAAGAAATACAATTCTTACTTTAATGTTATTACAAAAAATATATTCTTATTTTTGTTATGAAACTGCCTAAAGTAAAAAGCTGCCTTAAAGACAGCTTCAATCTTATTATTTGCTCTCAAATGATAAACAATTGTATTTTAACTACCGTAAATAACTGTTTCAAAAGCTAATGGCAGTTGTATTTCTTAGATGAGATCAACTGCTTTCGTTGTGTTTTTTTGTTCCCTATAGGGAAACCTCTAAAGGTTAAGGCTTTTATGCAATCATTATTTAATAAATCCATTGAGAAATTGATATAACTCTTCTAATTCACTTTCTTTTGCCACAATACAGTTAGGGTATTGTTTTATCTCTGCTACGCTGGATAATTTAAAATCATTCGGAGTCGGGAGGCCAGAAGCACAAATCATTAAAAGTCAGCAAAGTGAATTAACCCAGTCACTGCTGACGTTTTTATGGTCATTTGCCCCATTGCTCGCCCTGCAAATAAACCCTTCATTGCACTTTTTCCACCTGTTCTTTCTATTACTATTCTACTTTCGTCTATTACTACTTTTGTTCCTGATTTCAAATCAAAAGTTTTCAACTTCTCAACCTCCTACTTTTCCCTTAATATTACAACATCTTTATATGAAAATGGCTTATAAATGTCAATGAAAATAAGCTTCAACTAACCTGCCAAGTTTTTTGAATAAGAAAAAGGTTGCCGAAAAAAACCCTAGTTAAAGTGTTACTATAAAGATTCATCAACAAGTTCTTATTGGCAAATTGAGAAATATTTTTATTTCATCGTAAACTTAGTCCATTTATACACATTATACATCTAATGTTAATGAAAGCTGCATTCGTAAAGATTGTTGCAATAATAAGGAATCATTTTTTTGGGAGTATAATATCGAAAGTTCTTCCAAGAAAGAAACAACCGCTTGAAAATCTAATATTAATCCAACATCTATGAGGTGAATTTTTTGGTATAAAGTATATGGGAAGCAAGTAATGACATAATCATGATCTAAACGCCTCCCGTTAGACAAAATAAAGAAAGGCCCAAATATCAAGGATTTGAGCCTTTGGTAGTTGATGACCTGTGCGGGATTCGAATATACAAGAAAAGAATAAATGGTGTTTGTCCCTAAATAGAAATATAATTTAATAGATATATGAAAAAGTAAGTATGAAAAGGTGGAGTTTCATTGGATATTTTATGGTGGGGGTTAACGATCGTCTTATTTGCTTTAAGTTTTGTAGGAATTGTCTATCCTATTATTCCTTCGGTTGTTGCCATTTGGGGAGGATTTGCAGTTTATCGATTCCTGGTTAATCCTGATGAGTTATCGTTATGGTTCTGGATCAGTATGGTTGTGTTGAGCGGTGTATTAATCGCGGCAGACATTATCGCAAACAGTTATTTTGTTAAAAAGTATGGGGGGTCAAAAACATCCGAGACAATAGCAGCTATTGCCACGATTGTTGGTTCATTTGTCTTTCCTCCTTTTGGAATAATTCTCGTACCATTTTTAGCAGTCCTCGTTTCGGAATTAATCATTCAAAAAGATATAATGAAGGCTGCTAAAGTTGGGTTTGCAACTATCATCGGTTTTTTAGGCGGCAGTTTAGCCAAAGTATTAATTCAATTATTGACGATTGTTTGGTTTATTTTAGCGGTAATCTTTTAATTATTTATAAACGGCTGCATAAGGAAAAAGCTGACTTTCAACAGTCAGCTTCAGACTGTTGACAAACTCGATGAAAATCGAGTTTGTCTATTTTTATGGCTTGTACAATT
>NZ_JVPL01000117.1:0-581 GCF_001054655.1 Bacillus sp. 220_BSPC | reverse complement strand
CGGGAAGCTTGTCATACAACATTCGAAAATGCTTTATTTGAGTTTATGTACTCAACAGGATGTAGAATTGGTGAAGCAATAACGCTAGATAGGACATCAATCAATTTTTCTAATCAATCAGCAATCGTATTAGGAAAAGGAAATAAAGAACGAGAAGTATATTTTAATACTCGTTGTGAAATATGGTTGAAGCGATATTTAAGTGAGCGAAAAGATCATGAGGAAGCACTCTTTGTGACAACACGCGCCCCCCATCGAATGAGTATTTCTCAAGCGAGAAACGTTATAAAACTGATAGCAAAGAGAACGGACATTAAAAAGAGCATTCATCCTCATCAGCTTAGACATAGTTACGCTACAAAATTATTGAATAATGGAGCGCCTTTGGAAGTGATTCAAAATTTAATGGGCCATGAAAAAAGTAAAACCACAAAAATTTATGCATATCTAAGTGGTGCAATGCGAAGAGACTTGTATAGAAAGTATTTTTAAGGGACCAGTGGTCCTTTTTATTTTGTATTTAATAAACTGTCGGGGCAGCATTCCTGTAATAACTGAAAATGAGGTTTGAACGAAAAAAG
>NZ_JVPL01000116.1:0-249 GCF_001054655.1 Bacillus sp. 220_BSPC | reverse complement strand
AAATAATAGATTGAAGAAAATTGCGACACTCCTGCCGAAAAACTGGCTAGCCTAGACCCCACAGGCGCTTGCGTCGAGGAGGCATGGCAGACAGGGAGCGGATTTCAGAAATCACCGGGAACGTCCATTAAGAAAAACTGTAGGCTATCCTCATCCAGAATTATTTTAAGACTGATAATCCTTCAAGTTTTTTTACTGCAATAAATAATAGATTGAAGAAAATTGCGACACTCCTGCCGAAAAACTGGC
>NZ_JVPL01000115.1:0-5507 GCF_001054655.1 Bacillus sp. 220_BSPC | reverse complement strand
ATAAAAATAGACAAACTCGATTTTCATCGAGTTTGTCTACAGTCTGAGCCCTACTGAAACAGAAGGGCTTTTTACTATATTCATTTTTTTAATTCACTCTCTTCAATTGGAGATTATACCTCAATGTTTCATCGTCTGAATATAATTTATATCCAAGTCCGTCACTGTAATTGAGGAAGACTTTATCCGGAAGATGCTTTTTAGACTCACTTGAAATTAATATGGGGACTCCAGCAATTATGAATCTCTCATCATCTTCGTTCTTATTATCAATTTTCAATTCATGTTCCACATAAATTGAACAGCTCCCAACATAAATAGCTTCGATACGAATACCTTCATTCTCTTTATAATTCACTTTTAATAGTTGTTCAATCGCTGCTTCTTTAATCTCAATATTCATAAAACCCGCTCCCATATTATTTTTTATCTATACAATCTTCTATTTATTCGTATACCCAATTGTTTATAAGTTAATGTACATGAGAATGACTAGTTTGGATTTACTGAGACTTCTTATTAAGTATAATAAAGCCGATGTTCACGTCATCGGGCTTATGATTGTTTAATAAAATCACAAATTAGATCAAAAACCATGTCAGTAACTCCATCTTCGGAATAGCTTTCTTTGCAATGATCATCCTATCGGCTTTGCTTTCATGGGCCACTTTTTGTTTAATTCAGTTATAAAAGTCTTTACATTTTTTTTATCTTTCATAATGGGGGAATAGACGTAAGAAAGTGTCCTGTTAAAGGATTCATCTTTTACCTGAATGATAGAAAGGATTTTATTTTGTACATCCCTTTCAATGACACTTCGGGAAAGCAGGGCCAGCCCTGATCCGTTTTTTATAAGTGTTTCTTTAATTCCTTGATTGCTGCTTATCGTGAGTATCGATTTAATTTTCAAACCATTTGAACGTATGACATGGTTAAGGTATTCTCTTGTACCAGATCCAACTTCCCTCGTTACCCATGCTTGGTCATGTAAATCAGTAATCTCCACATCGTCTTTATTAGCAAGTCCATGATTGTTAGAAGACACAATGAATAGCTCATCTTGCATGAATGGGTGAACAGAAAGCTCTTTTTCGTTAGTTTGACCTTCGATTAAACCAATATCCACTTTGTATAGCCGAACGGCTTGAACGATTTCTTCCGTGTTCCCAATTACCACTTGAAGTTCAAGTTCAGGATATTCCTCTTGAAGGTCGATGAGTAAAGAAGGAAGGATATACTCTCCTATTGTAAAACTCGCACCTATCTTTAATTCGCCCTTGATGGACCTATCGTGTTCCTGTATGTCTTGTCTGGTCTGTTCATAGATTGTGATCATTTGCTTGGCCCGGTCGTAAAGAATTTCTCCCGTTAAGGTGACTTTCAAAAATTTAGGAGAACGGAGGAATAATTTGGTTTGGAACTCTTCTTCTAATTTTTTAATATGTAAACTAACACTTGGTTGCGACATAAGTAGAATTTCTGCTGTTTTTGTAAAATTCTTGACTTCCACAAGGGTCACAAATGTTTTTAAAGCATCATAGTACATAGAAATTTCTCCTTATTATTAATATTTTTAATAGTTATAATAAATTATATATATTTTACTAATGATGTACCTTCCAGTAAAGTTTTAATGAGAAACTTATTTTAGGAAGAGTATAGGCTGGGAAAGCTATTGTCCTTTGTTGCGTGCTATGAACCTATATAACTGTATTTTTCATTTTTTTTGCAGTTAAAACCGACTTGGTCTATAGGAGTAAACGAGTTAATTAATTTATGGATCGAAATAAAATTTTTAAACCCACTCGTTATACATAATAATCAACTAAGATAAGTTAATATTCCTTTGTGAGGTGGAAATCGTGCAACTTCAGGTAAGTAACAGTCCCTTTATTCAAGAGCAAGCAGAACTCCTTAACAGCCTGCTGCCAAGCTTGAACGAAACACAAAAAATTTGGTTGAGCGGTTATCTGACTGCATCTTTGTCAGTTTCGAACTCAAGTTCAGCCGAGGCCCCAGTATTGGAAGCTCAAGGCGGCGGGAAGACAATATCAAAAGAAGTGACCATCCTGTATGGTTCACAGACGGGCAATGCTCAAGGGCTGGCAGAAAATGCGGCGAGTAAGCTTGAGGGTAATGGCTTTCAGGTTACCATTTCTTCCATGAGTGACTTTAAAGTCAACAATTTGAAAAAAATCGAAAATCTTCTGATTGCCGTTAGCACGCATGGAGAAGGTGATCCGCCGGATAATACATTGTCTTTCCATGAGTACCTTCATGGCAGGAGGGCACCAAGCCTTGAGGGTCTCCGCTATTCGGTATTGGCGCTTGGGGACAGCTCATATGAGTTTTTCTGTGAAACGGGAAAACAATTCGATAAACGCTTGGAGGAACTTGGGGGGACACGGTTATTTCCGCGTATGGACTGTGACCTTGATTATGATGAGCCTGCTTCCGAATGGCTGGAAGGAGTCATTTCCAGTTTAAGTGAAGGGCAAGTCGGTTCTGCTGCTGCAGTTCCCGCAGCAAATGCTTCTGTAGGTGAACAAACTTCTTATTCGAGAACAAATCCGTTTAAAGCGGAAGTGTTGGAAAATATAAATTTGAACGGCCGTGGATCGAATAAAGAAACTCATCATCTTGAGTTATCTCTTGAAGGCTCAGGCCTTACATTCGAACCTGGTGACAGCCTTGGCATTTATCCGAAAAATGATTCGGACTTAGTGGATATGCTTCTTATGGAACTGGATTGGGATCCTGAAGAAACCGTGAAGGTCAATAAGCAGGGGGAACTTCGTCAGCTTAGGGAATCGCTCATCTCCGACTTTGAAATAACGGTATTGACCAAATCGCTCATTGAACAAGCGGCACAGCTTTCTGGTAACGAGGATTTAAAGGAGCTTTTAAATCCTGGTAATGAAGAAAGGTTGAAAGAATATCGAGAAGGCCGTGATTTGCTTGATTTTGTCCGTGATTTTGGTTCATGGGGTGAATCGGCGCAAGAGTTTGTATCGATCCTTCGGAAAATGCCAGCCCGTCTGTATTCGATTGCGAGTAGCTTATCCGCCTATCCGGATGAAGTGCATTTGACAATCGGAGCTGTTCGGTATGAAAGTCATGGGCGGGAAAGAAAAGGGGTCTGCTCGATTTTATGTGCGGACAGATTACAGCCAGGGGACGTGCTGCCCATTTACATTCAGCATAACCAGAACTTTAAGCAGCCAAAGAACCCAGATACGCCAATTATCATGGTTGGACCGGGAACGGGCATTGCCCCGTTTAGATCCTTTATCCAGGATCGCGAAGAATCGGAAGCGAAAGGGAAAACGTGGCTCTTTTTCGGAGATCAGCATTTCGTGACGGATTTCCTTTATCAAACTGAATGGCAAAAGTGGTTGAAAACAGGTGTACTTACGAAAATGGATGTGGCCTTTTCCCGCGATACGGATGAAAAAGTGTATGTTCAAGACCGGATGCGCGAGCAAAGCGAGGAATTATACGAATGGCTTCAAAAAGGAGCAGCTGTATACATTTGCGGTGACGAGAAAAACATGGCACATGATGTCCATAATACGCTTATTGAGATCATTGAAAAAGAAGGCAATATGAGCCATGCTGATGCGCAAGCTTATCTAGAAGATATGCAACAGAATAAACGCTATCAACGTGATGTGTATTGAAATTTGGAAGAAAAGGAGATTACAACATGGTGAACCCACTATTGAAAGCACCAGCAGGCCCGCCAAGTGATGTTGAGCAAATTAAAGAAAGAAGCGATTATTTGCGAGGTACACTTGGAACAGTGATGCAGGATCGGATTAGCGCCGGTATTCCGGATGATGACAATCGACTGATGAAACATCACGGCAGCTATTTGCAGGATGATCGGGATCTGCGTAATGAGCGTCAAAAACAAAAACTGGAGCCTGCCTATCAATTTATGTTGCGTGTCCGCATGGCCGGCGGGGTTGCACAGCCTTCTCAATGGCTTGTTATGGATGACCTTGCCCAGAAATACGGTAACGGAACCTTGAAATTGACAACAAGGCAGACGTTTCAAATGCATGGTATTTTAAAATGGAATATGAAAAAAACCATTCAGGAAATCCATGCTTCCATGTTGGATACAATCGCTGCATGCGGAGATGTAAACCGAAACGTAATGTGCAATTCGATTCCATTTCAATCCGAAATCCATTCCGAAGTATATGAATGGTCGAAAAAATTGAGTGATTATCTATTGCCACGTACAAGGGCGTACCATGAAATCTGGCTGGATGAAGAAAAAGTTGTCGCTACTCCGGAATTGGAGGAAGTCGAACCAATGTACGGAAAGCTTTATTTGCCAAGGAAGTTTAAAATAGGCATTGCGGTCCCGCCATCCAATGACATTGATGTCTACTCCCAAGATCTTGGCTTCATAGCAATTGTTGAAAATGGAAAACTTGTTGGTTTTAATGTGGCGATCGGCGGCGGTATGGGAATGACCCACGGTGACAAGGCGACATATCCTCAACTAGCCAAGGTAATCGGCTTTTGCCAGCCAGACAAAATACTGGATGTGGCTGAAAAAATCATTACGATTCAGCGTGATTACGGAAACCGATCCGTACGGAAAAATGCCCGGTTCAAGTATACGGTAGACAGGCTTGGGCTCGAACCGGTAAAAGCTGAACTGGAAAATCGTCTAGGATGGAAGCTGGAGGAAGCGAGAACTTACCATTTTGATAATAATGGCGACCGCTATGGATGGGTAAAAGGCATGCAGGGTAAATGGCATTTTACACTATTTGTCGAGGGTGGCCGAATTGCCGATATCAATGATTACAAGCTGATGACCGGTTTGCGCGAAATCGCAAAGATCCATACGGGTGATTTCCGATTGACTGCCAATCAAAACCTGATCATTGCAGATGTGTCAAGCCAGAAAAAGAAAAAAATCATAGAATTGCTTGAAACGTACGGTTTGACGGATGGTGCACATCATTCGGCGCTCAGACGCAGCTCGATTGCATGCGTGGCGCTTCCGACATGCGGGTTGGCAATGGCCGAAGCAGAGCGTTATTTGCCGGTTCTGATTGATAAAATCGAGGCCATCGTTGATGAAAACGGCCTGAGGAATGAAGAAATCACCATACGCATGACTGGTTGCCCGAATGGCTGTGCCCGGCATGCACTCGGTGAAATTGGTTTTATCGGTAAGGCACCTGGTAAATATAATATGTATCTCGGTGCGGCATTCGACGGAAGCCGATTAAGTAAAATGTACCGTGAAAACATCGGTGAAGAAGAGATATTAAAAGAGTTGCGTGTACTTCTTTCCCGTTATGCAAAAGAACGTCAGCAAGGAGAGCATTTCGGCGACTTCGTCATCAATGCAGGCATTGTCAAAGAAGTGACGGATGGAACGAATTTTCATGATTGATTAAAACAAATGAGAGACAGGAATAATTTCCTGTCTCAGTTTGTAGACAAAAGGGGTTCGGAATTAAAAAATTCTGAACCCC
>NZ_JVPL01000114.1:0-2885 GCF_001054655.1 Bacillus sp. 220_BSPC | reverse complement strand
CTTAAATAGTTTCGTTTTAAAAACAACAATCTTTACGAAAAGAGCCAAATAAAGCTGCAAACGTTACGGGACATATGCGGATATTAGAGGAAAACCGGCATGGCAGCTGGCAAAACTTTTACCTTGAGTAAGTTCAAAAATTATGTATAATGAAAGGTAATTGTATATGTCAAAGGTTTTCTAGGGTTCCGCAGTGCGTCTCATTGCTGGTCTGGTCCGAGAGAAAACTCACAGCATGCTGTGTCACGGAAGGATAAAAGCCTGGGAGAAACTGTTTAACAGTTATCTCTTGGGCTTTTTTTGTTTTTTTGGTAAAGAATAAAATCGGAGGTGCGTTATTTCATGAGCACAAACTGGATTAAAGTATTCATTGCAGCTTTTTTTGAAGTATTTTGGGTGATTGGCTTAAAACATGCGGATGACTTTTTGACTTGGGCTGGAACGGTCATTTCGATCATCATCAGTTTTTACTTGATGATAATGGCTGGCAGGAAGCTTCCTGTCGGAACGGTATATGCCGTTTTTGTCGGTATGGGGACAGCTGGGACCGTTTTTTCCGAAATCCTTTTCTTTGGAGAATCCTTCAAGCTGAGCAAAACGCTATTGATCCTCCTCTTATTATCAGGGGTGATCGGCTTGAAGCTAGTGACGGATGATAAGGCTGAGAAAGGGGATGAATCATAATGGCTTGGGTCTCTTTAATCTTAGCGGGGCTTTTTGAGATGTTTGGGGTTGCGATGATCAATAAATTGCACAAAGACCGAAATTGGCAATCCTTGCTGCTGTTATTCATCGGATTTGGAGCAAGTTTCCTGTTTCTTGCTTATGCCATGAAAACCTTGCCGATGGGAACGGCTTACGCAATCTGGACAGGAATCGGTGCATCAGGCGGAGCGATAATCGGGATGCTTTTATACGGGGAATCCAAAGATTGGCGCAGGGTCGTTTTTATAGCCATGGTCCTTGGCGCAGCAGTGGGATTAAAACTTGTTTCATAGGAATGGCATAAAAGCATAGAAAATCAAAGACGACACAATGTGTCGTCTATACTTATTTTTATCTAACTTGAATAATTATCTTATAAAAATTGACCCTCATCCATCACAGCGGAATCTTTCCCCTTAACCTGTTTTAGCGTGGCTACTATAAGAAAGCTGACAATCACCAGTAAGAGCCATGAGCTTACCTTCCCTAGATGAACGAGACTCCATGCATCGGTTTGGTTTGGATATTCCCAAGCTCCAAAGAACGTTGCGATATTTTCGGCAATCCATATGAAAAATCCGATGAGCACAAAAGAAAATGCGATTGGCATACGATAACGGGTTCCACCAACTTCGTATGTGACCCATGCTCGCCAAAAGACGATGATGACAAGTCCAGATAGCCACCAACGAACATCCATCCAATAATGGTGAGTGAAAAAATTCAAATAAATCGCAAGCGCAAGAGATACAACGACCAAAAACGGCGGCCACTTGATCAGTTCAACCTTTAACCTCCTCCACGCCTGGCAAAGATAACTCGCTACACTTGCGTACATGAATCCGCTATACAGAGGCACTCCAAAAAACTTGAAATATCCTTCCTCTGGATAAGTCCAGGAGCCCATATGTACTTTGAAAAGTTCAAGGGCAAGACCAATAAGGTGGAACAAGGTGATGACCTTTAGTTCATCCCGTGTTTCAAGCCCGGAACGCAGCATCCACCACTGCATTAGAAGGCAGATGATGAGCAGCCAGTCATACCGCGGCAGAAAGGGAAGCGGAATGAATTTTGTAATAGCCAAAGAGGCAAAAATAACGGCCGGAAACAAGCATGATAGGGCCTGCTCCCAACCAAAACGAACGAGTTGTTTTAATGCTCTCATGATTGGTGCCTCCATTTTTCCTTCTACATTCATGAGTAACTCCCCTTTATAAATCTTAATCTTGAGTGCCTCCATCATTTCGGTATTCTAAAATATCCCCGGGTTGGCATTCTAAAGCCTTACAAATCGCATCTAAAGTTGTTAATCGAATCGCTTTTGCCTTGCCATTTTTCAATATGGAAAGATTAGCCATCGTTATTCCAACCCTCTCGGAAAGTTCTGTAACACTCATTTTCCTTTTAGCCAACATCACATCAATATTGATTATAATTGCCAAGTTATTCACCTCAGACTATTAAGTCATTTTCTGATTTTATATCGATGGCTTCTTGTAAAAGCCTTTGAAGAACAGCAGCAAAGACTGCAATCACCATTGAAGCAAAAATAACGACCATTCCGATTAATATGATACCTGGGGCGTCGTCCCTTTCCGCCATGAGATAAAAGAGCGGCATGCCTGCTACATACAAGCTGCTTATTGTGATTGCACAATTTTTTATAGTCTTTAAGGCTCTTACAGATAATTCCGAGAAAGCTTTGTTCTTGTCAATATAGCTTAAAAGTTTAAAGGCTTGATATAGAGCAAAGTAAAAAGGTATCGCCGATGCATACAAGTCGATTAAAACGAGAGATTTCAAATAAGCCATATCCGGATACAATTCTGCTGCAAAATTCGCTATTCCAGGCACCACGAAGATGCACAAAGCAAGAACTGGAATTCCAATAAGAATAACAGCCATCTTTAAAAAGAGTGTTGTTCCTAGTTTCATAAAAAGCACCTCACTTATTTATTGTCCATTTAATTTAACACACACTTTATCGTTTTACAATAAAACATTGTTGTTTTTTATTATATTATTATTGTTAATGAAATATCCTATTCTTTTTAAAAATGGATGTTTTCACATACTTTATTGCTATTTACCAGGTAGTGAGTTGTGGTTGATTTCCACTCCAGATGCTCCCTTTCCGCGGGGCGGGCGGTGAGCCTCCTCGGCGTAAACGCCTGTGGGGT